>CAMCTE010000011.1 GCA_945878385.1 Azohydromonas lata NBRC 102462
GCAGTACTGGCTTTCAGGGTCCGACACCAACATAGGCGGGATGGTTCACTTTCTGGTCGACCGCTATGCCAGCGGACCCCGCGCGCATTTGAAAGGGCGCACCAAACCACCCGAGCCGATGGAGTATCCGGAAGTAGGGCTTTACCACCCCCGGATGCAACACCCCCACGCCGTGGGCCGTATGGCCAAAACGCTGGATGCCCTGCCCAGCACGGCCGTCACGGGCACGCGCGGCACGGTCGGCCTGCTGCTGATGCGCTCCTACCTTCTGGCGGGCAACACCGCTCACTACGATGGCGTGATCACGGCGCTGGAGGCTCGCGGCCTGCGCGTGATCCCGGCCTTCGCATCCGGGCTTGATGCGCGTCCGGCGATTGAA
Source organism: Azohydromonas lata NBRC 102462 (assembly GCA_945878385.1). Lineage (GTDB taxonomy): Bacteria > Pseudomonadota > Gammaproteobacteria > Burkholderiales > Burkholderiaceae_C > RFTU01. Next base: position 380 of record CAMCTE010000011.1, read on the forward strand.
GCCTTCCACATGAAGGATGGACGCAGCACGATCGACGCCCTGCTCTCGCTGACGGCGTTCTCGCTGGTGGGCGGACCCGCATACAACGACACCAAAGCAGCCGAAGAAATCCTGGCTCAACTGGATGTGCCTTACTTCGCCTCATACCCGGTGGAGTTCCAAACCCTGGATCAATGGGGCGCATCAAGCCGCGGACTACTTCCGGTGGAAGCCACCATGATGGTGGCCATTCCAGAGCTCGACGGCTCCAGCGGGGCCATGGTGTTCGGCGGCCGCGGCAGCGCTGGCAAGGTGGCATGCACCGGATGTTCGCACCGCTGCACCTTTGAAAACACCCCCGACTCCCATGATATGCACAGTTGCATTGAGCGCGCCGACATGTTGGCCGCTCGGATGGGACGCATCGTCGAACTCAGGCGCGCCGCTCGTGCCGACAAGCGCGTGGCGCTGATCATCTTCAACTTCCCACCCAACGCAGGCAACACCGGCACCGCCGCCTACCTCTCCGTCTTCGAGTCACTGCACAACACGATGACGATGCTCAAGCAGCAAGGCTACCGACTGGAGGTTCCCGCCACGGTGGACCAACTGCGCAAAGAGATCATCGAGGGTAATGCGGCGACCCACGGCGCCATGGCCAATGTGCATGCCCTGATCGGCGCTGATGAGCATGTCAGGCGCGAGAAGCATCTGGCCGAAATCGAGGCTCAATGGGGTCCTGCGCCGGGGCGCCAACAGGCCGACGGCCGTCATATCTGGGTGCTGGGCAAGCAATTCGGCAACATATTCGTCGGCATTCAGCCCGCCTTCGGGTACGAAGGTGATCCGATGCGGTTGCTGTTCGAAAAAGGCTTTGCGCCCACACACGCGTTCAGCGCCTTCTATCGATGGCTCCGGGAAGATTTCAATGCCCATGCCGTTCTGCACTTTGGCACGCACGGAGCACTTGAATTCATGCCGGGAAAACAAGCCGGCATGACGGCCAACTGTTGGCCCGATCGGCTCATCGGTGACCTTCCGAATCTGTACCTGTACGCATCCAACAATCCCTCCGAAGGCACCATCGCCAAGCGCCGCGCCGCTGCCACGCTGATCAGCTACCTCACACCGCCGGTGGCGCAGGCCGACCTGTACAAGGGCCTGGCCGACCTCAAGGCACTGCTGGAGCGCTATCGGGGCCTCGAACCTGAAGCGCTTGCAGCGGAGGAAGGCCTGGACCTGCTCGACCTGATCCGTCAGCAGACGCTGGAACTTCAACTGGTGGAGTCGGAAGACGCATGGTTAGCGCTCAATGGCGATGCAGTCGGCTGGCTCAACGAGAAGTTGCTGGAACTGCAATACACGCTGATTCCCCATGGCCTGCATGTGGTGGGTCAGGCACCCAGCGCAGCCGAGCGGGTGGATATGTTGGTCGCGCTGGCCGAATCCAGCCATGATGCACACCCGCCCCGAGCCTGGGTGCAGAGTCTGGTCGACGGAACGCCAGCACAGGATGTCCTGAGGCGCCTGGGCGAACCGGCGAATGCCGAGCACAGTGCGCTGCTGGGCAAGCTGGCGGAATCCGACCGGCTGTTGGCGCAGGATTTTGAGCTGCAGGGCATCTTCAGGGGTCTGGAAGGCCGCTTCATCCGGCCCGCACCGGGCGGCGACCTGATGCGCACGCCCGACATCCTGCCCACGGGACGCAACCTTCACGGCTTTGACCCCTTCCGCATCCCGAGCGCCTATGCCGTGCGTGACGGCGCTCGACAAGCGCAGCGGCTCTTGGCCCGCCACATGAGCGACGGCAACGCCTTGCCCGAAAGCGTAGCGTTGGTGCTGTGGGGGACAGACAACCTCAAGAGCGAGGGCGGCCCGATCGCACAAGCCCTGGCGCTGATGGGCGCCAAACCACGCTTCGACAGCTATGGTCGGCTGGCAGGTGCCCAACTGATTGATCTGCAGACGCTGGGGCGGCCCCGCATCGATGTCGTCATCACCATCTCGGGCATCTTCCGCGACCTGCTGCCGCTGCAGATCAAACTGCTGGCCGAGGCGGCATTCCTGGCGGCTTCCGCTGATGAGCCACTCGAGCTCAATCATGTGCGCCGTCATGCTTTGGACTACCAAAGACAACACCGTTGCGACCTGGAGACCGCTTCGCTGCGGGTATTCGGGAATGCAGACGGCGCATACGGCTCCAATGTCGGCAGCCTCATCGACAACGCCAAGTGGGACGACGGCGACGAACTCGCAGAGACCTACAGCCGTCGCAAGGGATTCGCCTATGGCCGCGCCGGCAAGCCGGTGCAAAAAGGCGAACTGCTGCAGAGTGTGTTGGCCGATGTGAGCCTGGCTTACCAGAACCTGGAATCGGTCGAGTTGGGTGTCACGACGATCGACACCTACTTCGACACGCTGGGCGGCATCAGCAAGGCCATTCAGCGGGCCAAGGGCGGGGATGCAGAAGTGGCTCCCGTCTACATCGGTGACCAGACGCGCGACACCCATGGTGGTGGCACCGTCCGCACACTCACCGAACAGGTCGCTCTGGAAACCCGCACCCGCATGCTCAATCCCAAGTGGTACGAGGGCATGCTCAAGCATGGCTATGAAGGCGTGCGCCAGATCGAAGTCCATGTGACCAACACCTTGGGTTGGTCCGCCACCACGGGTCAGGTGCAGCCCTGGGTGTACCAGCAGTTGTCCGAAACCTTCATGCTTGATCCCGAGATGCGGGATCGCTTGGCGCGGCTCAACCCCACGGCTTCGGCCCGAGTGGCCAATCGGCTGCTGGAAGCCTACGAACGAAATTACTGGCAGCCCGATGAGGCCACGCTGGAAGCCCTGCGTCGTGCAGGTGAGGAACTCGAGGACCGGCTCGAGGGTGTATACGAAGGAGCAGGCACTTGAGCAATACGACCCATATCCCCGTTGGCCAGATCGGCCGCGGTCCCCGCCCCATGGGCTCCCCCACAGATGGCGAGGGCTCTGTGCAAGTGCAGATGGACCCGGCACTGAAGATCGGAACAGCCAAGGTGTTCGCCGTGTACGGCAAGGGAGGCATCGGCAAGAGCACCACCTCCAGCAACCTCAGCGCGGCCTTTTCCAAGTTGGGCAAGCGCGTGCTGCAGATCGGTTGCGACCCCAAGCACGATTCCACCTTCACACTGACCAAGCGCATGGTGCCCACGGTCATCGATGTGCTGGAGAGCGTTGATTTCCACCCCGAGGAACTCAGGCCCGAGGACTTCGTCTATGAAGGCTTCAATGGCGTCCTGTGCGTCGAAGCCGGTGGCCCCCCCGCAGGTACCGGATGCGGCGGATATGTCGTCGGTCAAACGGTGAAGCTGCTCAAGGAGCACCACCTGCTCGAAGACACCGATGTGGTGATCTTCGATGTGTTGGGTGATGTGGTGTGCGGCGGCTTTGCCGCCCCCTTGCAACATGCCGACCGCGCACTGATCGTCACGGCCAACGACTTTGACTCGATCTTTGCGATGAACCGCATCGTCCAGGCCATTGGGGCCAAAGCCAAAAACTACAACGTCCGCCTGGGAGGCGTCATCGCCAATCGCAGCGCAGACACCGATCAGATCCAGAAGTTCAACGACCGGGTGGGCCTTCAAACGATGGCGCACTTCCGCGATCTGGATGTGATCCGACGCAGCCGGCTGAAGAAGGCCACGCTGTTCGAGATGGAGTCGTCTCCTGAATTGGAGGCCGTTCAGCAGGAATACCTGCGCCTGGCCGCGCGGCTGTGGGCAGGGACGGAGCCCCTCACCGCAACGGCCCTCAAGGACCGTGAAATCTTCGACCTGTTGGGCTTTGACTGATGTTGGGGCAAACGTATCTTCAGCGCCGCGGTGAGATCGAACACTACTTCGATCGCACCGCAGCTGCGGCATGGGCCAAGCTCACCTCAGACGCACCGGTCAGCCGCATTCGCGCCACGGTTCGCGCTGGGCGAGACCGGATGCGCAACACGCTGCTGTCCTGGCTGCCCGACGACTTGCGTGGGCGCCGCGTCCTGGACGCTGGATGCGGCACGGGGGCGCTGGCCATGGAAGCGGCCCGCCGGGGCGCGCAGGTGGTGGCCATTGACCTGTCGCCCACCCTGGTGGATCTTGCCCGGGAACGCACCCAGGAAGAACGGGACGCCGTGAAAGCCGCATCCGGTGGAACCATTGATTTCTATGCCGGCGACATGCTCGATCCCGCACATGGTGCCTTCGATCATGTGGTCTGCATGGACTCGATCATCCATTACGGACATGCCGATGTTGAGCGCGTCCTGGCTGCGCTGATCGAGCGAACGCGGCATTCGGTGGTGTTCACTTTCGCACCGCGAACACCGCTGCTGACGGCGATGCACAGCATAGGCAAGATTTTTCCTCGCGGAGACCGCGCACCGATGATCGTGCCGGTAGGGGAAAGCCAGTTATATCGAACGGTCCGTGAGGATAGTCGATTCGCCACTTGGTCGGTACCCCGCACCCGGCGAATCCAAGGCGGCTTCTACATCTCTCAAGCCATGGAGCTGCGCCGCAGCTGAATGCCCATCATGGCCCGCCTTCGTCCCCCGCTCCACCCCGCGCTTGAGGCGTGGCTGCGCGCGGTGCTGCCGCGCATATTGCCGTTCGCCGACGCGGCCACGCAGGAATTGCCGCTGTCGCGGCTCCTGCGGCTGAGCCTGTTTCAGGTCTCAGTGGGCATGGCCGGCGCCCTGCTGGTGGGTACGCTCAATCGAGTGATGATCGTCGAGTTGGGCATGTCGGCGTGGCTGGTGGCACTGATGGTGGGGCTTCCCATCCTCGCCGCCCCTTTCCGAACCCTGATCGGCTACAGGTCCGATGTGCACCGGTCGGCGATCGGATGGCGCCGTGTGCCCTACCTCTGGATGGGCACCTTCTTCATGTTCGCAGGGTTTGCCATCATGCCCTTTGCATTGATGGTGCTCACGGGCGAAGGTGAACTGGGACTGGCCTGGGTGGGCTACGCCGCCGCCGCCATGTCGTTCCTGCTCGTGGGTGTGGGCATGCAAACCACACAAACCGCCGGACTCGCCTTGGCAACCGACATCGCGCCGGAATCGGTGCGGCCCCGCGTCGTGGCGTTACTGTATGTGCTGTTGCTCGCAGGGATGGTGGGCGGTGGTCTGGTCTTCAGCTCGGTTCTGAGCGAATTCAGCGGCACCAAGCTCGTGCAACTGGTGCAGGGTGTTGCCGTCTTGACGGTCGTGCTCAATGTCACGGCCACCTGGAAACAAGAAGCACGCGACCCGAGCCGGCGACATCGGTTGGCAGAACAACCGCCCTTGCCATTCACGTCACTTTGGCGGCGATTCATCCAGCGGCCAGATTCGCGCCGTTTCTTATGGACAGTCGGCCTAGGGACAGCGGCGTTCAATATGCAGGAAATCGTGTTGGAGCCCTATGGCGGCGAAGTCCTGAAGCTCACTGTGGGCGAAACATCGGCCTTGACGGCGCTGCTGGCCGGCGGCTCGCTGGCGGCTTTTGCTTGGTCAGCCCGATTGTTGTCCCGCGGGCATGACGCGCTGCGGATCGCCAGCCTGGGTTTGCTCGTGGGCCTGCCTGGCTTTTCATTGGTGCTGTTCGCAGCGCCTGCGGACTCTGCATTCATGTTCCGTCTCGGCACCATCCTGGTGGGCTTTGGCGCGGGGCTGTTTGCGGTGTCCACACTCACCGCCGCCATGTCGCTGGAAGACCGGGAGCATGCCGGCTTCGCGCTCGGCGCATGGGGTGCCGTGCAGGCCACGGCCGCCGGTGTAGCGGTGGGTCTGGGTGGTGCGGTCAGGGACGCCGCTGCCACGCTGGCCGCCGATGGCTCATTTGGCAGCGCCCTGCAACACACGGCCACCGGCTACGGCACCGTCTATGTGTTCGAACTGTTGTTGTTGTTCTTGGCCCTGATCGCATTGGGGCCCCTGGTGCGCACGCGCATCCGCAGTACCGCTCCGGCGCAAGCCGGCAAGTTTGGTCTGGCCGAATTCCCCGGCTAGATCGCCATCGAGGAGATTCTTATGGGAACCGGAGCCATCACGCAGTACGTCGATGTGGCGCAGCTCGTGCTGTATCTGTTTTGGGCCTTTTTCTTCGGGCTGATCGTCTACCTTCAAAAGGAAAGCCACCGCGAGGGCTACCCGATGATCGATGACGGACCGCGTCAACAGAAAATCATGGGCTGGCCCGTACCGGAGCCCAAGACTTTCCTGCTGGCCCACGGCGGTGAAGCCACGCAGCCCACCCATGTGATCGACGATCACGAGGTGAACATCGCCGCGGTGCCTGCCCATCCGTGGAAGGGTGCGCCCCTGGTGCCCACGGGCAATCCAATGCTCGACGGCATCGGCCCAGGCGCCTATGCGCGCCGTGCGGATGTGCCCGACCTCACCTGGGACGGCAAGGTCAAGATCAGTCCCCTGCGTTTGGCCACCGACTACCAAGTCGCCCACCAGGATGTAGACCCCCGGGGCATGACCATTGTGGGCGCGGATGACGAAGCCGGCGGCGTGGTGACCGACATCTGGATCGACACTGCAGAAGTGATGTTCCGCTACCTCGAGGTGCAGACCCGCGGCGGGCGGCGCGTGATGGTGCCCATGTTCTTCTGTCGCATCACACGCTCGGGCATCAAAGTGCAAGCGGTACTGGGCCATCAGTTCGAAGATGTGCCGGCCATCAAGAGCCCCGACCAGATCACCTTCCTGGAGGAGGAAAAGGTCATGGGCTACTTCGGTGGCGGCACGCTCTACGCCGAACCCTCCCGAGCCGAACCGTTGGTATGAAGCCCGTGCGCGCCGCCCCGATTCAGCCGATGCCGCAACACAGTCATTCCGCTGGCTTGTTGCAGGAGCACGACGAAGAGCCGGTTCCGGGCTTGCCCGAGGAGTTACCGGCTGGCGAACACATCTTGTGGCAGGGCGCGCCCGATTGGCGCGTCCTGGCTCGCGAAGCGTTTCACCTTCGCAAGCTCGTGCTCTATTTCGGCCTGATCGGTGCGCTGCGATTGGTGTTTCTGCTGGAAGACGATCTGAGCACCAAGGAATTGGCCAAGAGCATGGCTCCGTTCCTTGTCCTGGCCACCAGCGGTCTTTTGATCGTCTGGGCCTTGGCCTGGTTGAGTGCGCGCCACACGCTGTACACGCTAACGAACCGCCGGGTCGTCATGCGCATCGGGATCGTCCTCACGGTCACCTTCAATATTCCCTTCAGCCGTCTGACCGGCGCCAATCTGCGCGCAGGAACCGACGGTTATGGCGATGTCACGCTCGAGGTCGAATCGAGTTCCAGGATTCCCTATCTTCAGCTCTGGCCTCATGCGCGGGCTTGGCATGTTCAGCATCCACAGCCCACCCTGCGTGGAATTCCGCAGGCCCAACGGGTGGCCTTGCTGCTCACCGAGTCCTGGTCCAAGGCCCGTGGCGTGCGGGCCCGTTCGTCTGACGGGTCTGCGGCCACAGAGGCTCGGCACGGGCTGCACGCACCCGTGCACCCAGCCTGAACACGCATTCAAGGTTCATCAACATGTCCCACCACCACGCCAACGAAGCCCCGATGGTTCCTCCAGCCGCTTTGGCCATGGTGGGCAGCCTGCTGCTGATCACCGTGCTGACCGTGGCCACCGTGCGGTGGTTGGGGCTTGAAATTCGACAGCCCGATGCACCGAGCGTCCGAGTTTCTGCCCTGCGCTTTCTGGACCTTCCTGATGGGTCTATTGATGTGCGAGACGGAAACAACGGGCAGCGAATCACCGTTGTCGCGGGTGAAGCCGGCTTCCTTCGGGGCGCGCTGCGGGTACTCAGCCATGACCGCCTGCGGCGAAATCTTGGACCTGAGGCTCCGTTCGAACTGCACCTCCGCCAAGACGGCCGACTGACGCTGATCGACCCCCAAACCGGTATGAGGCTGGACCTGGAATCCTTTGGTCCGCAACACACCGGCAGTTTTTCCAGATTGATCCAGAAGGAAACCCCATGAGCACGGACCGCACCCCTATGGCCAGCAGCATGGCTGCACCAGGCTTCGCTTCGTCCGATGACGCTTCCCGCAAGGCCAAGGAAACCACTCTGCTGAGCCCACGGTTCTACACGACCGACTTCAAGGCGATGGATGAGATTGACATCTCGCCCGTGCGCGCCGAATGGGACGCGATGATGGCCGAGTACGAAGGCGACAACAACCACGACCACTTTCAGCGCGATGCCGCCTTCGGTGAAGAAGCGCGCGCCAGTCTGGCAGCGCTCACGCCGGAGTTGCGCAAGGAATTCGTCGACTTCCTCATCACTTCGGTCACCTCTGAGTTCTCAGGCTGCATCCTGTACAACGAGATTGCCAAAAATGTTGAAAACCCGGACATCAAGCAGTTGATGCGGTTCATGGCGCGCGATGAATCGCGCCATGCCGGCTTCATCAATCAATCATTGCGTGACTTCGGCATTGGCATCGACCTGGGTGATCTCAAGCGCACCAAGAAATACACCTACTTCAAGCCCAAGTACATCTTTTACGCCACCTACCTGTCGGAAAAGATCGGCTACGCCCGGTACATCAGCATCTATCGCCAACTGGAGAAGCATCCCGATAAGCGCTTCCACCCGATCTTTCGTTGGTTTGAACGCTGGTGCAACGACGAGTTTCGACACGGCGAGTCCTTCGCGCTGATCATGCGCGCCAACCCACATTTGCTGCAGGGCGGCAACAAACTGTGGATCCGCTTCTTCCTGCTGGCGGTCTACGCCACCATGTATGTGCGGGACCACACCCGCCCCATGTTGCACAACGCCATGGGATTGGACTCCACCGAATACGACTGGCAAGTGCTGCAAATTACCTCCGAAATCACCAAACAGGTGTTCCCGGTGACGCTGGATCTCGAGCATCCCGACTTTCGCAGCGGAATGAATCGCTTGGTGGAATTGTCGCTCCGCATGCAGGCCGCCCAGGAGCGCGGCGGCCTGTGGGGTCATCTGCAACGCGCAGGCTGTGCAGTATCGGCCGGCTGGACCTATCTGCGCCTGTTCATGCTGCCCGTGAAATCGCACGAGTTGCCCCGCCAGATCCGGATGCAACCCGCCTGGTGATCGCCCAACCATGCGTGCCATGAACGGGACGGACCATGACTGACTGGCTTCTGCCCACCGTCTTCGCCATCTTCATCTGGTGGTTCAGCACGGGAGTGGTCATCTTGCTGGACGGCCTGCCGCACCGCACCTTTCGCTGGAGCCTGGTGATCTCCAGCGCATTGGCGCTGGGCGCCCTGATGGGCTTGGCCCACACCGCATCGCAAACCACAGTCGCAGGCGCTTACTGCGCTTTCACCTGTGCACTACTGCTTTGGGGTTGGCATGAACTGACCTTTCTGACCGGTTGGATCACCGGGCCACGAAAGACGGGGCACACCCCCGGATGCTCGCGTTGGCGCCACGCCCTGCAGGCCGTCCAGGTGATCCTGTGGCACGAACTGTGGCTGCTGCTCTCCTTGAGCCTGCTGGCCGCCCTCACCTGGAACCAACCCAATCAGGTTGGACTGTGGACCTTTGCCGTGCTGTGGTGCATGCGCGCCAGCGCCAAGCTCAACCTGTTTCTGGGCGTGCGCAACTTGGGTCTTGAATTTCTTCCTCGCCACCTGTCCTACTTGCAGCATTACTTCCGCAAGGCATCGATGAATTTGCTGATGCCCATCTCGGTCACCCTCTCCACTGTCGTGGTTGTTTGGCTGGTTCGTGAGGCGATGACCGCTGAGCCCAGCAGTGCCACGGCCATAGGCAGGCTGCTGGTGGCCACCATGCTCGCGATGGGCGTACTGGAGCACTGGATGCTGGTGCTGCCCATGAATCCCAGCACCTTGTGGCGATGGGCGTTGCGCAATGACAAAGGACGCAGCGATCCACCAGACCACAACCCCGTGGGTGGTGTCCGCACTGCTGCAGCACAGTCCTCCGGTCAATCAGGATCCGGCGCTTCCAAATTGAGGATCCCAAACGATGACAAGTTACTTCACGCCCGTTCGGCCTGACCTGGGCCTTGAACGGCCGCTTGCGCCAGGCGGCTCGCTTGGCCCCGAAGGAGATTCGCGACCGCACGCCGTCGTCATCGGCAGCGGCTTTGGGGGCTTAGCCTCTGCCGTGCGCCTGGGCGCCAAGGGTTACAGAGTCACGGTACTTGAGAAGCTCGATGCGGTTGGCGGCCGCGCCTATGTGTGGCGTCAGGATGGCTTCACTTTCGATGCGGGGCCCACCATCATCACCGCCCCCCACCTGTTGGAGGAATTGTGGGCACTGTGTGGCCAGCGCATGAGCGACCATGTACCGCTCAAGGCCATGGATCCGTTTTATCGCATCCGATTTGATGACGGCTCCCACTTCGACTACTGCGGCGATGCCAAGCGCATGCGCGAGGAAGTGGCGCGATTTGCACCAGATGATGTGGACGGCTACGACCGCTTCATGGTGTATGCAGAAAAGTGTCGCCAATTGGGGTTTGAGGGTCTGGGCACAGTACCTTTCGACAGTATCAGCGACCTGATGGCAGCCGTGCCGTCGATGGTGCGCATGCGCGCCTGGACCAGCATCTACGACCGCGTCGCCTCCTTCCTGCGCAATCCGAAATTGCGCATCGTCTTCAGCTTTCATCCCCTGCTTATTGGCGGCAATCCCTTTTCGGTGACATCTGCCTATGCGCTGATCAACGCATTGGAGAAGCGCTGGGGCGTTCACTGGGCCATGGGGGGAACCGGCGCACTGGCGCAAGGCCTGGCTAAATTGATCGCGGGACAGGGCAATCAAATCAGCCTGAACAGCGAGGTGCGTCAGATCCTGGTCACCCAAGGTCGGGCGCACGGTGTGGAATTGGCCGATGGTCAAAGTATCAGCGCCGATCTGGTGGTGTGCAACGCTGATGTCGCATGGACCTACAAGCACTTGGTGGCGCCGGAACACCGACGCCATTGGACGGAACGGCGCATCCAAAAAGGTCGCTATTCCATGAGCTTGTTCGTCTGGTACTTCGGCACCAACCGGCGATACGAAGAGGTTCCTCACCACATGCTGGTGTTGGGCCCTAGGTACCGGGAGCTGCTTCAGGATATCTTCAAGCGCCATCGCCTGGCGCCCGACTTCAGCCTCTACCTCCACCGGCCCACCGCGAGCGACCCCTCGATGGCGCCGGATGGATGCGATGCGTTCTATGCCTTGTCTCCCGTGCCTCATCTGGACAGCGGCACAGATTGGCCCGCCACCGCTGAACGCTATCGACAGTCGGTTCAAGAGGCGCTGGAGCGCACCGTCCTACCGGGGCTCGGCTCCCATATCGTCACCTCTCGCGTCACCACACCGCTGGATTTTCAGAATCGCTTGTTGTCGTTCAAGGGCGCTGCCTTCGGCCTCGAACCACTGCTGCTGCAAAGCGCTTGGTTTCGACCCCACAACCGCAGCGAAGACATCGAACAGCTTTACATGGTGGGCGCCAGCACCCACCCGGGCGCCGGTGTGCCCGGCGTGCTGATGTCGGCGATGGCTCTGGACAAGGTCATCCCCGTGGCGGCTGACTTCCCGCGCCGAAGGGCTGCCGCGCGATGAATGCCATCCGTTGGATTTTCGCCTCCACCTGCAGCGCTTCGACCATCAACAGATTGCCCAATCCATGACCGCTACGCTGCTGACCCTTCCTGAAGCGAACCGGGCCCCAGTCCCGGAGTCCTTCGACCTCAAGGCTTGCAGAGCATTGATGCGAGGCGGATCCAAGACCTTCTTTGCCGCCTCACTCCTTTTGCCCCCTCGCATTCGGATGGCTGCCACGGCGCTGTATGCCTTTTGCCGTGTGGCCGACGACCTGATCGATGACGGTCAGGACAAGCCCGCCGCGATCCGTGAACTCGAACAGCGGCTGGATGCGGTGTACCAGGCACGGCCCCATCAAGTGGAGTCGGACCTGGCACTGGCCTTGGTGGTGCACCAGCATCAGATTCCACGTGTGTTGCTGGACGCGTTGCTGCAGGGCTTCGCTTGGGATGCACAACAGCGCCGATACGAAACCATCGAAGACTTGCATGGCTATGCCGCTCGGGTGGCTTCCACTGTAGGGGCGATGATGACGCTGATCATGGGTATTCGAAGCGCCGAGGCACTGGCGCGGGCCTGCGATCTCGGCGTGGCCATGCAGTTGACCAATATTGCGCGGGATGTGGGCGAAGATGCACGCGCCGGGCGCCTGTACCTGCCAAGAGATTGGATGCGCGAGGAAGGTCTGAACCCCGAGGGGTGGCTGCGCAATCCCAAGCACAGTACCGGATTGGCGCGCGTGGTGGAACGACTGTTGATCGAAGCTGACCGCTTGTACAAGCGAGCCGAATCCGGCATTGCCCTGTTGCCCCGTGATTGCCAAGCGGCCATCCGCGCGGCAGGGTTCGTCTACTCGGAGATCGGGCGCGAGGTGGAGCGAAAAGAACTGAATTCGGTCGATACGCGTGCCGTGGTGTCCAGTCGACGCAAGTTGCTGCTGCTGGGCAAGGCGCTGACCTGGCCCACCCGCATGCGCAGGCCTGGCGATTCGGACTCCCATTGGGAGCCCGCCTTGCATGCTACGCAGTTTCTCGTCGAAGCCTCCGCCGGCACCTACGACGCCGCGCTGCACGAGGGCCCGCATGTGGCGGCAGACGACGGCCGGGTAGTTTGGTTGATCGATTTGTTTGAACGGCGGGAGGTCGAACGCCTGCGTCGCCATGATGAGTTGTTCAAGAACCGTGGAGCAGCTGATCTCCAGCGCAGCCACGGTGAATCCCCGGCCCCGGTTCCTTCCGCCGGCTGATCCCCGTGGAGAGTTCTCATTGGCCGCTGATCCTGATCGAAGGCGTCCTGGTCTTCGGGGGTGCTTTGGTCTTCGGTTGGTGGCAACTGCGCTCCGTCAAGCGCGACCGCGAGAAGGCGCGAGTCCAGCGTGAACGCGAGCAGGCCGGCAGCGCTGAGGAACAGGCCCGCTCCGAGACTTCCTGACCGCAGCCTCAGGCTCGCCTGGGCATCCGAAACGGCAGCATGAACCGCATGGGCCACGAGGCCAGCCGAAGCGCATCGAGCGATTCGTGAACCGCCAATCCGGCGCGCCCATCGATGGATGCGGCCACCAGGTCGCGGACATAGAACGGCGCGTTCTCAAAAACCTGAACCACCCGCGCAGGGACGCCGGCATCACTGCGGGTCGTCCTTTCAATTCCCCAGGCCGTGCGTGGCAGCGGCTGCCTGACTGGCGCCTCGAATGACTCGTGGCTGCCATCAGGCTTGAATCGCTGTGCCAACAGCCGATTCATTCCCGACTTGCATTGAACGTCATAGATCACGGAGGTGGCTGCAGACTCGTCGGTGGATCGAGACCAATCCCAGCGGGTAAACGGGATGTGGATGGGTTCATCGCCCTCATTAGTGTCGAGATAGCCATGACCCTTCCACTTCGGCCCTCCGTCTGCCATTTCCACCTCCACACGGGAACACGGCGCCAGAGGGCCCCATCGGTGGAGTCCGCGCTCGTCCAAACTGGCACGGTAGCCCGTAAAGGCACTGGGATGGATGCGCACCCGCCCCCTCACTCTCGAGGGCCATGGGCATCCGCGCTCATCGAATGTCAGTTCGAACCAACGGCCATTCCACACCAAGGAACTGGGCCCGACCACAAAACGGGTCGCATCGCGAGTCAGCGAACGCCGGCCCCGCTCCGTCATGGCCCATCGGTGTCCGGACTGCCCGTAGAGGGCCACATTGATGCAGACATGATCCTCGGGATCCACCGATTTGCCAAGGCGCTCGTGGGCGCGGGCGTAATAAGGTGAAAAGACGCTACCGACGAACGCGATGATGGTCAGGGCATGCCGGCCGTCATCGCTGACTGCATCGAGATACCACCAGAGATAACCACCCGGCTCGACCGGCTGGTCGAATCGAGGTGAGCCATCACGGTTGCGGCTGCGAGCCGCCCAGACATCGTGGCCATCGGCACCCCAGGCCCCGGGTGCACGCTCCCCCCCGCGAGATACAACCCCGGGATGGTTGTTCTCGACGAGCCCCGTCGGAATGAGGACATCCAGCCGTGCGTGGCCGGGCCGTACAGACTCCCCGCTGTGGCCGGATACCGGCGCTGAAAATCCCAGGGAGTCGTCAGCTGCTCGTGCCCCAGTTCCCGATGAACCTGCAATCCGCAGGTCCTCAGCAGTTCGAATGTTCGCTCCTGACATGCCTGCATCTCCTGCTGTCTTGTGTTGGCGGGTGCGTGCCCCTCATCTGCGCACGCCGGAGCGTTGACCAGTACGAGCATGCGCTCGGCTTGGCCCGCCGCTTCAGACGGGAGCCCGAGGTCATGGCGATCCTGTGCACAGATATAAACAGTTGGCCGCCTTGGAAAGCGGCCGTGGCCGAAGATGTCATCGAACTCACTGCGGTAGTCAGAGTCGAAGAAGACATTGTGACGAGTCAAGGGGAAACCATCGGTTGGCGCATGCATGCTCCATGTCATGGCCGAAAGCGACCGGTCTTGAATCCGACGGGCCGGCGCGATGGTGCGCACTGCCGCGCCCATGCTGCCCAGTGCCAGGGCGTTCACATCGCCGTTGAAAACCACCGTGTCAGCGCGCAACGCCTCACCGGTGTCCAGCCGAACCCCGCGCGCGCGCCCACCCTCCACCTGAATGTCGGCAACACGAACGCCGTATCGCTGAACCACACCCCGCTCGCCTGCAAGGTCGGCCAGTGATGAGGCCAACTGCTTCATGCCCCCCCGCACCGCCCATACTCCGTCCATCTCGACCTGGGCAATCAGCATCAGCGTGGCCGGCGCTTGCCACGGAGATGCGCCGCAGTAGGTGGCATATCGGCCAAACAACTGCTGCAAGCGCGCATCGCTGAACCGGCGCGAGAGGGTTTGCCACAGGGAGCGGAATGGCCCCAGACCCGTCAAAGCCAAGAGACCACCCGGGCCAAGATCCTTCATCATGCTGATCATCGAGGGCCGCTCCGAGCGAATGTAGGGCCCTTCCAGATGCCGATAGAGACGGCGGGCCTCTGCGCAGAAGGCGTCAAAGCGCCGCCCCTCCTGAGGTGAACTGAAGGCGTCAATTGCAGCCCGAGACTGCGAAGGATTCGCATGCAGGTCCAGGCGGCGGTCGTGGCCTCGCCAAGCATGCCGCGCCAGGATGCCCAGGGACTCGCAAGGCACGCGTGCAGCAAATGATGCGCCGGCCTCTTCAAACAACTGCTCGAACACCCAGCGCATGGTGAATACGGTCGGGCCGGAATCGATGGCCACCCCGCCCACCTGCAGGGGCCAGATCTTGCCGCCGGGGCCCGGTCCTGCTTCCACCACGGTCACGCTCAAGCCGCGCCTGGCCAAACTCAAGGCACAGGCAAGACCACCCATACCGGCGCCGATCACAACTGCATGGTCGCGTGCTGAGCGCGGTTCGCGTCCGTTCGGGACGGGCGGGCTGACCTCAGTCATCAGGCCACTCTCCAGTGGCAAGCAATCTCCAACGAACGAACATCGACTCGCTGAAGTGGCGGCCATCGTAGGCAGCGCGGATAGCCACTTCATGGGCTCCGCTGCGTGCGTAGGCATTCATCGCCGCAATGGAATCCCAAACGGTCAATGTGGCCTGCCTGAAAAACGGCGCCTCGCCCAGACCAACCGACAAGATACAGCCTCCCGCATTCGCGAGTGAGGCCTCGGCCGGAGGAGCCAACTTCCAGAACCGAAGTGCCTGCGACCAACGAATGGACGCACGCGTAAGTGACACCACCGGCTCATCGACTGGTGGCGCCGCACTGGCCTTGATCTCATGCCCGGACCACCGGCCGCGGCTGGAGAAAGCCTCCATCGTGAGCCATCGGCCCGCCTTCAAATGAGGACCTATTCGCCTCAACCAGTCTGACTGCAAAAAGGCCTCGGCAGTCTCTTGTCCTGAAAACACGCAGAACAGGCCATGTCGATCGAAGCTGGGGCGCAAGCCGAAACCACCTTGGTGACCGCTTCCCATGACCTTCGCGAACCGAAGACCGGGCATGCGCTGCAAGGTAAACCGACCAAAGAGAAACCGCCACCAGCCCCAGAGCAGGTGAGTCCCGCCACGGTATTCCATGAGCACCACCACCGCAATATCGGGCGCTGGTGTACTGCTCATGGGATACGACTCACGCGGGGTACTGCAGGATGAAGAGAGTCACAAGGTCACTGCAGGGCGGCTTGTGTGTGGGCCCGCCGCAAATTGGTGACCGAGCAAACTCTACAAATAAGGACTCGAGCGGTATTCAACGGCCAGCGGGCTTGGCACCCGCCACGGCATCTGCAGCGGCCTTCACCGCCTTCGCGTCGCCTGCACCACCGCCAGCACCGGCACCCGCCACCACCTGGACCAGCGTGGTCAATTCAGGATGATCCTTGGCCATCTTCGCACCGTACAAGGGCTTGTAGGCGCCCTGGTGGCAGGTGGCGCAATTGACTTTGGCTACATCGCCCAACACGCCCTTGCGCTCAGCCGGGAAGACACTGGTGAGATCTTCCATGTATTCCAGGTTGAGATCACGCACCATGCGGATGCCATACCAGGCGGTGGTACGCTGAGGCGGACTCTGGCTCCAATCGCCGAACGAACGTGAGTTGTGGCAATAGGTGCAATTCACGCCCAATGAGTCCGACATGTGCATCATCAGGCCATAGGTGAACTCACCCTGCTGGATGCTCGATCGATTACCGGTGGGCAGCGCGGTGTCGCCCGCCACGCGGATGGCCTTGGCTTCCTTGAAATACTCTGTGTAGTGGTCATAGGGCAGCGAGGCACCCTTCACCGATTCCTGGTCGGCGGTGTTTTGTGCATTCTTGTTGCCGATGAAGTCTGCACCCTTCTTCTGAGGAGCCGCGGTGAACCAGATCTTCGACGGCACCGGCTGGCCGCGGTGGCAGGTGTAGCAGGTCACCCCCGTGTTGGATACATGCTGCTGCCAGTCCACATTGATGTGCTGCGTCATCTGAATCATCCGACGCGCCACCACCTTCGTGTACTTCGAATCTTCGGCGAAATTGGCCGGGTTGTGGCAATACACGCAACCTTCATTCGGTGCCACCCAGGCCGTGATGGCCGTCATGTGGCGAACAAACTCTGCCGTGCTGAGATGCCCCAGGACCTTCACATTTTGGTAGACCTGGGAAGCCTTGGGGCCCTCAGAAGGAGCAGGCGGCAGGGCTGCAGGCGGTTGATTCGCCTCAATCTGGGGCTCGAGAATGCGGGGGTTGTACACCTGCAGCATGCCCGTTCCCCGGTACCCGCTTTGCACGCTGTCCACGGGTGGTCGTTCGAAAGGGGCGCCGCGTTCGCAGCCGGAAAGGGCCAGCACCGCGCCCAGGGTAGCCACACCGGTGGCCAGTCGTTGCATGAAGTTCATGGTGGTGCTCCGTGAATCAGCGGGGCTGGATGAGCGTGGCCGGATCAACCGGAGAGGGATAAACCGCAGGATACGGGGGCGCCACACCGTGCTTGACCGCCCACAGGTACCAGTTGTCCACCACGGTACCCGTCAAGAGGATTCCGATTCCTCCCGTCAGCGGACACAGCACGGCGAACCACCAAGCCCAACGGTGAATGGATTCCATGGTGGCGTTGAAGCCCATGGTCCAACGCCAGAACAAGGCAGCGCGCTCGGACGCTGTGCCACGGTCGACGATCTGTTCAATCTCCCGTTCGCCACCATAGCGGCCCACGGCCAGGATGGTAGCGCCGTGCATGGCGAACAGCAGAGCAGAGCCATAGAGGAAGACAATCGACAGCGCGTGGAACGGGTTGTAGAAGAGGTTGCCGTAGCGCAGGGAGAAAGCCGCTGTCCAGTCCAGGTGGCTGAAGATGCCATAGGGCACTGCTTCGCTCCAAGAACCCATCAGGACAGGCCGAAGAAGACCAAGCACCAAGGCTAGCCAAATAGCTGCGGCGAAGGCCCAGGCAATGTGGGTACCCATGCCCAATTCACGGGCCCGGGTGTACATGCGGGCCCACCACAACAGCACGGACGCCAGAAAGAAGAAGCCTGCAATGAGGAACCAGCCACCATCATTGATTGGCGGGATCGACAAGCCGTACTCCGGGCTCGGCGGGTCCAGTGACAGCCAGAACAGCTGCTTGACGAACTGAATGGGATTCCAGTTCACCGAGGCCAGCATATTGAAGCCGATGATGGTGAACCAAAGCAGACCGCAGAACAGCGAGGCCAGCCCGAGGCGCCCCAGGTAGATCGGACCGATCTGGGCATTCCCGAACCGCCCCAGCAGGTGGAACAACCACGGCTTGAAGTCACGAGAACTGTTGTAGGGGCCCAGCGGCACGCCATCATGCAGATGGTGCGAGGTGGGCTGGACGGTGGTGAAGAGGTTTTGATAATCGGCCACGGATCGCTCCTGGTTATGGGTCGCCGGGTTTTATTTCCAGATGGGCATGGCCAACCACCAGCCCCACCACTCTGGCCATCCACGTGTCCAGAAGGGGCCGCTGATGACGATACACACAGCGCTGAAGAAGCCGGAAGCCAAGGCCAGGAAAAGGCCCAAGCGGTGAATGCCCAACGTTCCGATCGAATAGCCGATCGTGTCGCGGAAGAAGGTGTCCTCGTATTCGGGTGTCTTGACCAGTTCACCCTTCTTGGGGTTGGTGGCCGACAGAACCAGGCCGCCGTGCAGCGACAAGGCGAATGTGGTGGCAAAGAAGAAACTCACCGCGAGCATGTGCGCGGGGTTGTAGTGAAAGTGCAGGTACTGGTAGCCCACATTCGAGACCCAGTCGAGGTGACTGAAGATCCCATAGGGAAAGCCGTGGCCCCAAGCGCCCATGAGGACAGGGCGGATCACGACCAGCGTGAAGTAGGCAAAGATGGCCATGCTGAACGCGACAGGTACATGAAAGCCCATGCCCAGTTTTCGGCAAATCTCTACTTCGCGCAGTGCCCAAGATCCGAAGGCCGCCAGCGCGCACACAGTGATGATTTGCCAAAGGCCCCCCTCCATGAGCGGCGCCAATTTCAGACCGTATGACAGGTCTGGTGGTGCGATGCTGATTTGCCAGAGATTCCAGGTGGGACCTTGGGAGGCACCCCACAGGATCAGCACCGTGCCCAGGATCGAGAAAAACATCGTGGTCACGCCGAAGAAGCCGACATAGAACGGCCCGACCCAGAAGTCGAAGAGGTCGCCACCCACCAGGGTTCCGCCCCTCACACGGTACTTCTTTTCAAAACTCAACATGGCCATGATTTGTCCTCCGACCCAGGTTCTTCTTGAGTCCAGCCACGACTGGACTCCCTCGCACACGGCATGGCAATACTGCTGCCAGGCCGTGTGCGGGTTACTGCGGTGAGACTGCTTACTTGCCGTTGGATGCCACGGCGGCAGGCATCGGTGCGTTGGCAGAGGCCACTGCGGGCTTCTTTGCGCCATCGAACCAGTTGTACTTGTTCGTGCTGAGCAGGACGAGATGAATCATCGCGGCCAAGCCGAACAGGAAGATGCCTTGAACAACCATCGCCCGAAGGGGGTCGTAAAGACGCCAAATTCTCCACATAGGTGTGCTCCTAAAGTAAGTGGGACATGAAGGTGTAGACAGCCGCCCTCACACCGCCAAAGATGCTCGTCATGCCTTCGGCACCAGGCAGCCAGGTCCGCCAGTGCAAGCCCATGGCCGTGCCCAACAGGGCAATGACCAAAAACACGGCGTAGCCCAACACAAAGATGAGCGAGATGCTTCGTTCATCGTCATGCGGGTGCAGGCGCGCGTGTTCAGCGTGGGTGTTTGCCATTACAGATCCTTCCTGACAGGTGACCAATCGACTTCAGAGCCAGGGACGCCAGATCCAGACGAGTAGGTGTGCGACCACGGCCACAGCCGTGAATCCCACGAATCCTTGAACCCAGTAGGTGTGAAACTCCTGGGCCTCGTCATCGGTCAGGCCAGAGATCGAAGTTCTCCGTTCAGCCATCGAGATGCTCCTCAAAAGGCGGCCTTTCGGCCGTACGCCTGCGAAACCCGCGCAGCACGGGAAGCCATGACGGGATGCCATGACATCGGGTGTCCGAACTGCAAGGACATATTCAAAATTCTGTGGCGGCGATCGCTCATGCCAGCACCTCTTGGCGCTTTGCCACGGGCTCGGTGCCGCTGGGCTTCGCGCCTTCAGGCGGTACCGCGATCGGGGCAGGTACACCCACGCCGAGGGCTTGGCGAATGATGGACAGCGTCACGCAATTCGCACCACTGCGTTGAGCCAACTGTTCGGCCTTGTCCCGCAAGCCTTTGGCCGCCGAGATCTGAACCAGCACGGGTTGCTGCTGCACCCATTCGCGCAGGGTGTCCTGCGCTTCTTCGTCCCAGGCCAGAACGGGGTCGGCACCGCTGATGCCGCGCGCCGGCGTTGCTTGAACCTGGTCCATCTCCGTGGCCAGGGGCAGGATATGGAACAGCGCATCGAAGAGCGAGTTGCACACCTCTTGCACCAGATAGGTGGCGCCGGCATAGCCCATGAAGGGCGTGCCGGTGTGACGGCGGATGATGGCCCCGGGGAATGAGGCGGGAATGTAGGCGGCTTTCATCGGCCCCTTCTGCCCAGCCTCGGCCAGGTACATCCGCTCGTTGAAGCTGCCAAACAGGATCAGGGGTGTCTTCTCGTGGACCATCCGACGGATGTTCGCGTTGTCGGTTTTCTCACCGGCTCGACGGGAAACCGCAAAGTGACAAGGCAAGCCCATTTCCTCTTCGAGAAAGTGCCGGATGCCGCGCGCATAGGTTTCACCCGCCACGATCCCGAAGCTGGCGGTACTGAAGAAATCTTGAGTCACGGACCGCCACAAGTCCCACAGCGGCTTGATGGTGGTGTGCTTCTCCCGTTCGATGAAGGGCTCGGGATCCAGACCCAACAAGGTGCCGAGTTCGCGCAGGAATGCAGTGGTGCTGTGCAGGCCTATGGGTGCCTGTAAATACGGGCGCTCCAGTGCTTCACACAGTGCGCGGCCGAATTCCCTGTACAGGCAGATGTTCACATCGGCATCGGCGAGCTGCGCCACATCGGCCAGGTGACTGCCCAGTGGAAAGGCCATATTGACCTCTGCACCGATGCCTTGCACCAGTCGACGAATTTCAGCCAGATCGCTAGGGCAGTTGAAGGTGCCATACGCCGGACCGATGATGTTCACTCGAGGCTTCTCGCCCACAGGGCGCTGCGCCAGAGGCACGCGTTGGGGAATGTGGCGCAGCCCATACTGTTGCCACAACCACAACATGGCTCGATTGGCGCACTGCCACTGGTCTTCATCAATGGTGCGCGGCAGGAAGCGCTGGATCGTGGTGCCCTCAGGCGTGACGCCACCACCAATCATCTCGGCGATGGAGCCGGTGACCACCACCGAAGGTAGGTCGGGGTCCAGCGCCGCATGGGCGCGCTTCATCGAGCCTTCGGTACCCTCTCGACCCAACTGCTCTTCAGCCAGACCCGTGACGACGATCGGCAATTCATGCGGCGGCAGTGCATCGCTGTAATGAAGCACGCTGGTCACCGGGAGGTTCTCGCAGCCCACCGGGCCGTCAATCACCACCTGCAGGCCTTTGATCGCGGTGAACACATACACCGCACCCCAATAGCCACCCGCGCGATCGTGGTCCAGAACCAGCATCAGATCATCTCCTCGGCCTTGCGGCGCTTCATGATCTTGATGACCTGACGCCGTGTTTCGGCCTGGAATTCGGGGCGGTCCTTGGGAACGCCTGCAGCACCTTCGCCCGACTCCCAGACGCCGGCCGCATGTGCGCTGCCCACACCCTCGAAGAAGCCACGCATCCGGTCGAATCGGTCCTTGTTGCCCATGGCCGCATTCACCACCTGAGCCAGCGACCCGGCACCAGCAGGGCCCATGAGCGGACGGGCAGAGATCAAATTGGTGAAGTACAGCGCCGGGATGGCGGCCTCCTTGGCCGCCTGCACCACGGGTGTGGTGCCGATGGCCAGATCCGGCCGGAATTCATGTACGGCTGCGATGTCCTGTTCCAGCGAAGCCCGGTATTGGACATGCACACCACGGGCCTGCAGCCACTGCAGGTCGGGTGCACTCCACGGCGTCTTGGGGCATGCCGTGCCAACATAGCGCACATCGGCACCGCTTTCCACCAAAAGTCGCGCAACCAACAACTCGGAGCCTTCGTAACCGCTCACGGTGATGCGACCCTTGATGGGGGTTGCCGCCAACCCGCCCTTGATCATGGGCAGGAACCGGTTCTTGGCTGCGTCAATCTGCGCCTGCGGCACATTGACGGCCGCACCGATCGCCTGCAACCAGGCTTCTGTTCCCTCCACGCCCACCGGCGCAGAGCCCTCGACT
Organism: Azohydromonas lata NBRC 102462; assembly: GCA_945878385.1. Classification (GTDB taxonomy): domain Bacteria; phylum Pseudomonadota; class Gammaproteobacteria; order Burkholderiales; family Burkholderiaceae_C; genus RFTU01. Next base: position 22,759 of record CAMCTE010000011.1, read on the forward strand.
GAGCGACCCGCAGACTCGAATTCGCGCACACTGGCGGTGTAGAAAGGATGGATGGCCGCTACGGCGGCGCAGTCGAGAGCCGTGTAGAGCTCGCGCCATTCGCGAGTGGGAACAACGGTACCGACTGCCAGGCCCATGGGCTGCAGCATCATCCCGATGCCCACCGGGTCAGCGGGGAACATCTCACCGAGCAGCGTGATGGCAGGCAGTTGCGAACGCACTTGTCGGGGTGCCGCGACCGGACCAGCCTGGACCTCGTTGCGTGCGTAGCGCAGCATGGCGCCGGCCAATACATCTTTGGCCTCCGCGTGAGTGGGCACACCGAACCCAGGCACATCGATGCCGATGATCCGTACGCCGTTGATCTCGGACGGCAACAACTGCAGCGGGACGCCACTGGCTGTTGGCACGCACAGATTGATGATGACCACAGCGTCGACCTTCTCGGGGTCGGCCTGCGCGAACACGGCTTCGCGGATGTCTTCAAACAGCTTGCCCGTGACGAGACTTTCGCTGTTGAAGGGCACATAACCCACACTTCGCCGGGCTCCGTAGAAGTGCGAAGTGAAGGTCAGCCCGTACACGCAGCAGGCAGAGCCTGACAAGATGGTGGCCGTGCGGCGCATGCGCAGACCCACCCGAAGCGAGCCGAACGCCGGGCACATGCTTTGGGGCTGATCGTGCGGGCCGGCACCCTCGGGCAAGGGGTAGTCCTTCGCATATTGCGCCAGAACCTCCGACTTTCCCGAAGCCTGGGCGGCCGCCTTCATTTTTTCCGCACCGGAGTGGCATCCCAAGCCATCCTGCTCGGTGGCCATGCGGTTCACGGGCTCGTGGGGGGCGTTCATCTGGAGTCTCGGTTGCGCGGTGTGAACGACACGCTCAGGCGTTGTCGTACACGACCTCCAGGGAAGGACGGGCCACTTCCTCGCGTCCCATCATGTCGAAGGATGTTGCGGGCTCCAACACCACATTGCGCCCAACGGTGTCGGACGAAAAAAGCCCCAGCAACTCATCCTGCGTCTGCGGCTTGGGTCGCATCGGAGGTGCTTCGGCCACATTGGTGGCCAGTTCAGCAAACAGCGGCCCCCACTGGCCATCAGGCTTGCCGATGATTTCGTAGGACGCGCTCTTGCGGCGGATGTCTTCGTGCGCCGGGATAGCTGCCAGCACCGGAATGCCTGCGTTGTTCGCAAAAGCCTGGGCCTGGCCCGTGCCGTCATCTTTATTGATGACCATGCCGGCCACGCCGACATTCCCACCCAGCTTGCGGAAGTACTCCACTGCCGAGCACACATTGTTGGCCACATACAGCGATTGCAAGTCGTTGGAGCCGACCACGATCACCTTCTGGCACA
>CAMCTE010000012.1 GCA_945878385.1 Azohydromonas lata NBRC 102462
CGGCCATCACCGCCATCCGCCGCGACATCCACGCGCACCCTGAACTCTGCTTTCAGGAAGTGCGCACCGCCGATGTGGTGGCGCAAGCCCTGCAGTCCTGGGGTATTGAGGTGCACCGCGGCCTGGGCACCACTGGCGTGGTCGGCACCATCCGAAACGGCAGCAGCACCCGCGCCATCGGCCTGCGCGCGGACATGGACGCGCTGCCCATGACCGAACACAACAAGTTTGCGCATGCCAGCGTGCACCAGGGCAAGATGCACGCCTGCGGCCATGACGGACACACCGCCATGCTGCTGGCTGCAGCCAAGCACCTTTCGCAGCAACGGAACTTCGATGGTGCGGTGCACTTCGTGTTCCAGCCGGCAGAAGAAGGCGGCGGCGGCGCACGGGAAATGATCAAGGAAGGCCTGTTCGAGAAATTCCCGATGCAGGCCATGTTCGGCATGCACAACTGGCCGGGCATGAAGGCCGGGCAGTTCGCCGTGTGCGAAGGCCCGATGATGGCCTCGAGCAACGAGTTCCACATCAAGATCATCGGCAAGGGCTCGCACGCCGCGCTGCCCCACAACGGCATCGACCCGGTACCCGTGGCCTGCCAGATGGTGCAGGCCTTCCAGACCATCATCACGCGCAACAAGCGGCCGATCGATGCCGCCGTGATTTCGGTGACCATGATCCATGCCGGCGAGGCCACCAATGTGGTGCCCGACCACTGCGTGGTGCAGGGCACGGTGCGCACCTTCACCATCGAGATGCTCGACATGATCGAGCGCCGGATGAACGAGATCGCACAGCACACCGCGGCCGCCTTCGGCGCCACGGTGGAATTTCAGTTCAAGCGCAATTACCCCCCCACCATCAACCACCAGGCCGAAGTCGCCTTCCTGCGCGAGGTGATGAAGGATGTGGTGGGCGAAGAAAACACGCTCGCGTTTGAGCCCACCATGGGAGCCGAGGACTTCAGCTACTTCCTGCAGAAGGTGCCGGGTTCGTACTTCGTGATCGGCAACGGCGACGGTGACCACCGCACCCCGGGCCACGGCATGGGGCCGTGCACCCTGCACAACCCCAACTATGATTTCAATGACGAGCTGATCGGCCCCGGCGGCAGCCTGTGGGTGCGCCTGGTGGAGCGCTGGTTGGCGCCGCGCTGATCAGCGCAAGCGCTGCAGGAGCCCGGCCGTCGAAGCATCCAGGCCGGCCACATCGCCGCTGTCCAGGCGCGGCAACAGTTGGTTGCACAGCGCCTTGCCCAACTCCACGCCCCACTGGTCGTAGGCGTTGATGCCCCACACCGCCGCGCTGGTGAAGACGCGGTGTTCATACAAGGCCACCAGCGCGCCCAGGGCATGCGGGTCCAAGCGCTCCAAAACGAAGGTGGTGCTGGGCCGGTTGCCGGGGAAGGTGCGGTGGCGTGAGATCACCTCCGGCGCCATCGACGGCGACGCCGTGGGCGGCTTTTCAAGCGCCGCCTCGTCGGCCGACTTGCCCAACATCAGCGCCTGGCTCTGCGCCAGGCAATTGGCCAACAGCTTGCGGTGCAGGCCCGCGATGCCATGCGTAGGCTCCTTCACCGCGATGAATTCCACGGGGATCACATCCGTGCCTTGGTGCAGCATCTGGAAATAGGCATGCTGGCCGTTGGTGCCGGGTTCGCCCCACACCACAGGGCTCGTGGCAAAGGGCAGCGCCTGCCCATCCACATCCACTGATTTGCCGTTGGACTCCATCTCCAACTGTTGCAGATAAGCCGGCAGGCGGCGCAATCCCTGGTGATAAGGCGCTACGCTGCGGCTGGAAAAGCCCAGGAAGTTGCGGTACCAAACATCCAACAAGCCCAGCTGCAAGGGCAGGTTCTGTTCGGGCAAGGCCTGCAGGAAATGCTGATCCATCTCATGCGCGCCACGCAGGAAGGCGCGGAAGCCCTCAGCCCCCAGCGCGATGGCAATCGGCAGGCCGATGGCGCCCCACAGCGAATAGCGCCCGCCTACCCAGTCCCAGAATCCAAAGGTGGTCGAGATGCCGAATGCCGCTGCGGCCTTGAGGTTGGTGGTCACACCGACGAAGTGCCGCGCCACATCGCCCCCCCCCTGGGCCAGGAACCAGGCCTTGGCGGCCTCGGCGTTGGCCAGGGTTTCCTGCGTGGTGAAGGTCTTGGAGGCCACGATGAACAGCGCAGTGGCCGGGTTCAGTTGACGCAGCACAGGCGCCAGGTCGTGACCATCGACATTGCTGACGAAGTGAAAGCGCAGGTCGGGGTGCACATGCGGGTCCAAGGCCGCCACTGCCATCTGCGGGCCCAAGTCGCTGCCGCCAATGCCGATGTTGACCACATCGCGAATGCCGCTGCGCGGCACATCGCGCACCTGCTCGGCGTAGGCCAGCATCTGGTCGAGCACACCGTGCACCTCCTGCGCATGCAGGCCCTGCCCATGCGGGGCCCGAAGCGCGGTGTGCAGCACCGCGCGGCCTTCGGTCACATTCACGGGCGCACCGGCGAACATCGCATCCCGCCGTGCGGTCACGCCACAGGCTTGTGCAAGGGCGATCAACTGCGCGCGCACCGAGTCGTCCCACAGGTTCTTGCTCAGGTCTGCGAACACAGCGGGCGCCTGCAGGCTCAGGCGTTCAAAGCGTGCCGGGTCGCCTGCAAAGGCCTGGCGCAGGTCAAAAGACCGGGCCGCGCCCTGTGCATGCATGTTCAGGGCAGCCCAGGCAGCGGTGTGGTCACCGCGGGTGTAGGCAGGCGTTGAAATCATCGTCACCACTCCAGATCCACAACAGGTGTTCAGTTGTTCCGTCTTCAGGCCATCTGCGCCTGAACCAACCCATCGAGCTTGCCCGCGTCGGCCGCAAAAGCCCGGATACCTTCTGCAAGCTTTTCCGTGGCCATCGCATCGGCATTCAAGGCATAGCGGAAGGCCGCCTCATCGAAGTGCACGCGCTGCACTGGCTTGACCCGCGCCGCCTCTGCGCTCAAGTGCACCGGCACCGCATCGCTGCTGGACTGCAGTTGCGCCAGCAACTCCGGGCTGATGGTCAGCAGATCGCAGCCGGAAAGCGCCAAGATCTGTCCGACATTGCGAAAGCTTGCACCCATCACTTCGGTGCGGATGTCGAAGTGCTTGTAGTACTCGTAGATTTGCGCCACCGAACGCACGCCGGGGTCGTTCGCGCCGGCCATCGTGGCTTCATCCCACTGCGCACCGGCGTTCTTCTTGGCCCAGTCATAGATGCGGCCCACGAAGGGCGAAATCAGTTGGACACCCGCATCACCGCAGGCCACCGCCTGGCAAAACGAAAACAGCAGGGTGAGGTTGCAGTGGATGCCCTCGCGTTCGAGCTCGGCCGCGGCCTGGATGCCCTCCCAGGTCGAGGCAATCTTGATGAGCACGCGATCGCGCCCCACGCCAGCGGCCTCGTACAGCTTCATGATGGCGTGTGCGCGCTGCACCGTGGCGACGCGGTCGAAGCTCAGCCGCGCATCCACCTCGGTGCTCACCCGCCCGGGCACCACCTTGAGAATTTCCAGCCCGAAACGCACCAGCACCCGGTCAATCACATCAGGCAGGGACATGCCTCGATGGGCCGCCACCACCTCAGCCAACAGCGGCGCGTACTCGGGCTGCTGCACCGCCTTGAGAATGAGAGAAGGGTTGGTGGTGGCGTCTCGCGGGGCGAACTGCGCGAGCTGCTTGAAGTTGCCGGTATCGGCCACTACGGTCGTGTGGCGCTTGAGTTGATCGAGTTGGTTCATCGTCGCTTCCTTCGATTTGACCCGCGCATGAAACTCATGCATCATCCGAAGTGTAACTTTGTTACATCACTTCGGTGGTGGTTTTCAGCGAGTCTTCATGTCCTTTGATCTCATCCTCTTCGGCGGCACGGGTGACCTCACCTGGCGCAAGTTGATGCCCGCCCTCTTTCAGGCCTGGCGCCACCACAAGCTGCCGCCGGGCGGCCGAATTCTCGCCGTGGCGCGGGATGACCGCAGCGACGAGCAATACCGCGCCTTCATCCGCGAACGCTTCTTCGAAGTCGAAGCAGCCAAGCAGCCCAGCCAGGAAGAATTCGACCGCTTCTCGGAACTGCTGCACTACCGCCGCATGGACCTGTCCCAGGCCAGCGACTACGAAGGCCTCAAGGCCTGGGTGGACGCGCGAGGCGCTTCCACTGTCGTGCTGTTCCTGGCCACGAGCCCTCACCTGTTTCCCCAAATCTGCCAGCAGTTGGGTGCGGTGGGCTTGAACAGCCCGCATGTGCGCGTGGTGCTGGAAAAGCCCCTGGGCCATGACCTGCAAAGCGCACAGGAGATCAACCGCGCGGTGGCCAGCGCCTTCACCGAACGGCAGGCCCTGCGCATTGACCACTACCTGGGCAAGCCCGCGGTGCAGAACCTCTCGGCGCTGCGCTTTGGCAACGCGCTGTTCGAGCCGCTGTGGCGCCGTGAATCCATCTCCAATATCCAGATCACATTGGCCGAGGGCATCGGCGTGGGCACCCGCGGCGACTTCTACGACCGCACCGGCGCCCTGCGCGACATGATCCAGAACCATGCGCTGCAGTTGTTGACGATGATTGCGATGGAGCCGCCTCCGTCCAACGATGCAGACGCCATTCGCGACGAAAAGCTCAAGGTGCTGAAGTCGCTCAAACCCTTTACGGCCGAAACCGTGGTGCGCGATGTGGTGCGCGGCCAATACCGCACCGGCATGATCGATGGCAAGAAGGTGCCGGGCTACCTGGAAGAGGTGAAAGTGCCCGAAGGCAGCCCTTGTGAAACCTTCGTGGCCCTGCGCACCGAGGTGCAGAACTGGCGCTGGGCCGGTGTGCCGTTCTACCTGCGCACCGGCAAGCGCCTGGCTGCGCGCGAAGCACAGATCGTGGTGAACTTCCGGCCGGTGCCCCACCCCATCTTCCCGGGTGCGGCCCGTGCCAACAAGCTCGTGATCAAGCTGCAACCCGAAGATGGCCTGGAATTGCACCTGCTGGCGGCCAAGGGCGGCTTGGGCCCCGGCGGCAGCGGCACCGAACAACTCTCGCCGGTGTCGCTGGACCTGGATTTTGACAAGGCCTTCCCCACCGACCGCATCGGCGCCTATGAACGCCTGCTGCTGGATGCCCTGGCCGGCCGCCTGAACCTGTTCGTGCGCAGCGACGAGCAGGAACAGGCCTGGCGCTGGGTGGAGCCGATCCTGAACCACTGGGCGCAAGACACGGAAGGCCCGCGGCCCTATGTGGCAGGCAGTTGGGGCCCGCCGGCGGCCAGTGCCCTGGTGGCGCGCGATGGCCACGCCTGGGCCGAAGAACAATAAGGGACGCACCGGATATGAGCCTGCTTGACCGCATCCGGGCCTCCCTGCCGGCACTGCCTCCTGCCGAACAGCGGGTGGCCAAACTGGTCTTGGCCGACCCGCGCAGCTTCGCCAGCCTGCCGGTGGTGGAACTGGCCGAGCGCTCCCATGTGAGCAAGCCCACCGTGGTGCGCTTTTGCCGCAGCGTGGGCTACGACGGTCTGGCTGATTTCAAACTCAAGCTCGCCGGCACGGTCAACGAGGGCGTGCCCTTCGTGCACCGAGCGGTCGACGAAGACGACAAGCCCCACGACATCGTCGTCAAGGTCATCGACAACGCCGTCAGTGCCCTGCTGCGCTACCGCAATGAAGCAGCAGACCACGCATTCGAAACCGCCATCGAAGCCCTGACCCGCGCCTGCCGCAGCAAGGGACGCATCGAGTTCTACGGTGTGGGCAACTCCGGTATCGTGGCGCAGGACGCACAACACAAGTTCTTTCGTCTGGGCGTCACGGCCACGGCCATCAGCGACGGCCATGTGCAGGTGATGAGCGCTACCATGCTCGGGCCCGGCGACTGCGCGGTGATCATCTCGAATTCCGGCCGCAGTCGCGACCTGCTGGACGCTGAGGACATTGCTCACCGCAAGGGAGCCAGCACGGTGCTGATCACGGCCAGCGCCTCACCGCTGGCGCATGTGGCCAATGGCCACAACCGCGTCTTGCTGGCCGCCGACCACCCGGAAGATCACGACCGCTACAGCCCGATGGTGTCGCGGTTGCTGCACCTGACCATCGTGGACATCCTGACCACCGGCGTGGCCCTGCGCTTGGGCCCCGACATGCGAGGGCCTTTGCAGGAAATCAAGCGAAACCTCAGGGCGCGGCGCTATCTGCCGAATGCCCGATAGGCGCCACACCGAACAGATCGGCCACGCCGTACAGGCTCATGAGCGCGGCCAGTTTGGGCGGCACACCACTCACTGAGAAGGCCAGACCGCGCTCCTGCATCTGACGCCGACATTGCAGCAGCACCGCAATCGCTGCCGTGTCCAGTTCGCGCAAACCGGCGGCATCCAAGCTTACCTGGGGTCCCGGCGCATCGCGCAACAGCCGTTGCAGCGCCGCCATCACCGCGCTGGCCTGCTGCATCGTCAAAGATTCAGGCAGCGCGATGCTCACGCTTTGGACGCACTCTTGTTGCGCTCGGCCAATTTGGTGATCAGGCCATCGATGCCCGAGGCGGTGATCTCCTGCGCGAAGCTCGAACGGTACTGTTCGACCAGCCAGATGCCCAACACATTGAAGTCATAGACCTTCCAGCCGCTGCCGCTGCGCTCCATCCGATAGTCCAACTGGATCGGCTCGCCGCGGCCCTTGATTTCGGTGCGCACCACCACCTCGTTGTCGGTGGGGTTGGCGCGCAGGGGCTTGAGCGCAATCGACTGGTCCTTAACCTGCGCCAAAGCGCCTGCATAGGTGCGCACCAGAAGCAGCTTGAATTCGTCCTGCAGGCGCTGTTGCTGCTCGGGCGTGGCGGTGCGCCAGTGGCGCCCCACAGCCGAAGCGGTCATGCGCTGGAAGTTCACATGCGGCATCACCTTGGTGTCCACCAGGGCCACCACTCGGGCCACGTCACCGGCCTGGATCGCCTTGTCAGACTTCACCGTGTTGAGCACCTCGGTGGACAACTCGAGGATGAATACATCCGGTGCGGGCGCTGCAGTAGTTTGGGCCTGTGCTGCACCCGCGGGCAGCAAAAGAGCCAGGGTCAACAAAAGCGCGCGGCGCGTTCCGGCGATGGCATTCGACATCATGTTCCTCATTTGGATTCTGGGAGCAAACCTTCAGTTGGTTTCGTCTTCCTCGTTGGGCGGCGGGTTGCCGTCATAGACCAGGCTTCGCCGCCGCGTGAGGAACGCGTCCCGCACGAACGTGTACTTGTCGAGTGCGACGGTGTCGAGCATGCGGGTAAAAGGCAGTGCATCGGTGCGGGCATCGGTCAAGCGCAGCCCCAGCCAACCCCAACGCTGGGGCTCACGACTGGGGAAAACGGCAGAACTGTAGGCCTGATCCAAAGGAAACGCGGCGGTGTCGCGCAGGGTTGACGGCCCGAAGAAAGGCAGCACCACATAGGGGCCCGAAGGCACACCCCAGGCGGCCAAGGTCTGGCCGAAATCCTCGCTCTGGCGCTCGAGTCCTGCCTCGGTGGCCACATCCATCAGCCCGCCCAGACCCAACACGGTATTGATGCCCACCCGCATGGTCATCTCTGCAGCGCGCGTACCCTTGCCCTGCAACGCCAGGTTCACGGCCGACCACGCATCGGACACATTGCCCAAGGCATTGCCCACCCCGCTTCGGATGGGCTTGGGCACCACCGCCTCATAGCCTTCGGCCACGGGCTTGATGATGAAGTGATCCAGCGCACCATTGAACACGAACACCGCGCGATTGAAGCGCTCCCAGGGGTCCTTGGAGGGTGCTTCAGCACCGGCAGGCGGTTTGGCCTCGGCGGCCACCACGGCGCCTTGGCTCAGCACCAGGCCAAGAGCCACTGCCAGGCCCAAGGCGAAGCCGCGCAGATCCCTGCACGGGCGCTGGCCTGTCACCAATGAGAACGAGCCCCTCATTTTGCAGGCCCCGAGCCGTCAGCGGCCTTGTTGAACAGGAACTGCCCGATGAGGTTTTCAAGGATCACGGCCGACTGCGTGGACGAGATCACATCACCGGCGGCCAGCACCTTGTCTTCAGCGCCCGGCTCAATGCCGATGAACTGGTCACCCAACAGGCCCGAGGTGAGGATCTTGGCTGAGGAATCGCGCGGGAACTTCACGCCCGGGTCCATCTCCATGGTCACCACGCCTTGGAAGGTCGTGGGGTCCAACCCGATCGTCTTGACACGGCCCACCGTCACACCCGCGCTGCGCACCGGCGCGCGCGGCTTGAGGCCGCCAATGTTGTCGAACTTCGCCGTCACCGTGTAGCCCTTGCGCTCCCCGAAGCTGGCCAGGTTGGCCGCCTTGAGCGAAAGGAACAACAGCCCGGCCAGGCCCAGCAGCACAAAGCAGCCGACCATCACCTCAATGCCCTTCTTGTTCATTCTTCCATCCCCATGCGCCCGGGCCCTAAGCCTCAAGGCGTCGAAAACATCAAGGCGGTGAGCACGAAGTCCATGCCCAACACCGACAGCGACGAGATCACGACCGTGCGCGTGGTGGCGTAGGCCACCCCCTCGGGCGTGGCCTGCGTCTCATGGCCCTGGTAAAGCGCCACGGCCGTGCAGATCACACCGAACACGAAACTCTTGGCAATGCCATTTCCCACATCGCGCCACACATCCACGCGCGATTGCATCAACGACCAGAAGTTGCCCGCATCCAAACCAATCAGGCCGACCGCCACCGCCCAGGCCCCCAGGATGCCGATGGCGGAAAACAAGCCTGCCAAGAGCGGCATGGAGATCACGCCGGCAATGAATCGCGGCGCCAACACGCGACTGCGCGGGTCCACTGCCATCATTTCCATGGCTGATAGTTGCTCACCGGCCTTCATGAGGCCGATCTCGGCCGTCAGCGAGGTGCCCGCCCGGCCCGCAAACAGGAGTGCGGCCACCACCGGCCCCAGTTCCCTCACCAGGGCGAGGTTCACGATCAGGCCCAGGGATTCGGTGGCGCCGTAGGTCACCAGCGCGTAGTACATCTGCAGCGCCAGTACGAAGCCCACGGCCAAGCCCGAAGCCAGGATGATCACCAGCGACAGGTTGCCGATGGCGTGGATCTGATTGACCACCAGCCCAAACCGCCGCAGCGCCGCAGGGCAATGCCACAGCAGGTCGCGAAAGAAGAAGGCCGCGTGGCCAAAGCCCTGCAGAACCTTCAAGGCCACGGTGCCCAACTTCTGCAGGCCCGATACCGCCCTGTCCATCATGCGCCCACTCCGAAGTCGACTTCCATGCTCGGCGCCGGGTAGTGGAACTTCACCGGACCATCGGGCTCACCGCGCACGAACTGGCGCACCTCGGGGTCGGTGGAGCCCATCAGTTCAGCAGGCGTACCCTGCGCTACGATGCGCCCCCCATTGGCCAACAGCACCACATGGTCGCTGATGGACATGCATTCGGGCACATCATGCGACACCACCAGCGAGGTAGAGCCGGTGATGTCATTGAGCTTGCGGATCAAGTTGGCCGCCACACCCATTGAAATCAAATCCAGCCCGGCGAAGGGCTCGTCGTACATGATCAATTCCGGATCCAGCGCAATGGCACGCGCCAAGGCAATCCGGCGGGCCATGCCACCCGAAACCTCGGAAATCTTCAAGCCAGCCGCTCCCCGCAAGCCCACCGCATGCAGCTTGAGCAACACGATGTCGCGGATCAGTGCTTCAGGCAGGCCGGAATGCTCCCGCAAGGGGAAGGCCACATTCTCAAAAACTGTGAGGTCGGTGAACAGCGCGCCGAACTGGAACAGCATGCCCATGCGCCGGCGCAGGCGCAGCAACTGGTCGCGGTCGCGCGCGTTGACCACTTCGCCGTCGAACACCACCCGGCCGCGGTTGGCCCCATGGATGCCACCGATCAGGCGCAGCAGCGTGGTTTTGCCGCAGCCTGAACCACCCAGAATGGCCGTGACCTTGCCGCGCGGAAAGCGCAGCGTGACGTCATTCAGGATCAGACGGCTCGCGTCGTACCCGAAACTGACATGGTCGATTTCGATCAGGGCATCGGTCACCAAGGCGTCGTCGTCTCAGAAGGCAAACACAACATTGTGTCATGAGGCCCGAAAAAGTTCCGGGTTTCCCCGGATAGGCCTCGCCCACCTCCTGAGATGAGTACGCTCAACGAGGCAAGCCGGATGCCCCCATCAGGAACTCGTCCACCGCGCGCGCGGCCTGACGGCCCTCGCGGATGGCCCACACCACCAACGACTGTCCGCGGCGCATGTCGCCGGCGGCGAACACCTTGGCCACATTGGTGGCGTAGCCGCCGGTGAAGTCGGTGGAAGCGCGGGCATTGCCGCGGTTGTCCTTGTCGATGCCGAAAGTGTCCAGCACCGAGGCCACCGGCGACACAAAGCCCATGGCCAACAAGACGAGGTCGGCCTGCCACTCCTTCTCCGAGCCGGGCACTTCACTCATCTTGCCGTTCTTCCACTCCAACTCGACCGTCTTCAGGCCCTTGACCTTGCCCTTGTCCTTGCCGGTGCCGCCCATGAATTCCTTGGTGGCGATGGCGAACTCGCGCTGGCAGCCCTCTTCATGGCTGGACGAAGTGCGCAGCTTGGTGGGCCAATAGGGCCAAGTCAGCGGGCGGTCCTCTTCTTCAGGCGGCTGCGGCATCAGTTCGAACTGCGTCACGCTGGCCGCGCCATGCCGGTTGCTCGTGCCCACGCAGTCGCTGCCGGTGTCTCCGCCGCCGATCACGATCACATGCTTGCCGTCTGCGCGCAACTGGTCCTTGATCTTGTCTCCGGCCACCACCTTGTTCTGCTGCGGCAGGAACTCCATGGCGAAGTGCACGCCTTCCAGGTCGCGGCCCGGCACAGGAAGATCACGGCTTTGCTCGGCGCCGCCGCACAGCAATACCGCATCGAATTCCTTCTGAAGCTGCTCAGGCGAGACGATGGTCTGGGCATCGTTGGTCACCTTGGAGGCCGGCCCGGCCTTGGGCATTTCGCCCACCAGCACGCTGGTTCGGAAGGTCACACCCTCGGCCTTCATCTGCTCCACACGGCGGTCGATGTGGGTCTTCTCCATCTTGAAGTCGGGGATGCCGTAGCGCAAGAGGCCGCCAATGCGGCTGTTCTTCTCGAACACCGTGACCTCATGCCCGGCACGCGCGAGCTGCTGGGCGGCGGCCATGCCGGCCGGCCCGGAACCCACGACGGCCACCTTCTTGCCGGTCTTGACCTTCGGGGGCTGCGGCACCACCCAACCTTCCTGCCAAGCGCGGTCGATGATGGCGTGCTCGATGGACTTGATGCCCACCGCGTCATCATTCACATTCAGCGTGCAAGCCGCCTCGCAGGGTGCGGGGCAGATGCGGCCGGTGAACTCGGGAAAGTTGTTGGTGGTGTGCAGCACCGTGATCGCGTTCTTCCAATCGCCCTGGAAGACCAGGTCGTTGAAGTCCGGGATGATGTTGTTGACAGGGCAGCCGCTGTTGCAGAAGGGCGTGCCGCAATCCATGCAGCGCGCGGCCTGAACCTTGGCCTGCTCGTTGTTGAGCCCGATCACGAACTCCTTGTAGTTCTTCACTCGCTCGGGCACGGGCTCGTAGCCCTCTTCAAGCCGCTCGTATTCGAGGAAGCCGGTGACTTTTCCCATGATCAATCCTTCGTATCCTTGATGTGTCGGTGTGGGGCTGCAACGCCGTATTGCGCTTTGGGCTCAGCCCCTCACTTGGCCGGGGTCTTCTTGCCGACGGCTGCTGCCTTCTTTGCCGCTGCAGCCGGCTTGGCCGCTTCGGCCGCCGGCTTGGCGGCCATCTCGGTCAGCACACGGCGGTATTCGGTGGGGAACACCTTCACGAACTTGCCACGCGCGGTGGCCCACTGGTCCAGGATCTCGCGTGAACGAAGCGAGCCGGTCCAGCGGTGCTGCTGTTCGATCAGGGCCTTGAGCAGGGATTCGTCGGCCTGACCCTTGTGCATGGGAATACCGGCGGCTGCCTGCTCCTGCACCGTGAGCACCTTCTCCAGCGTCACCATCGAAGTGTTGCAACGCGAGGCGAAGCTGCCGTCTTCGTCATACACATAGGCCACGCCGCCGCTCATGCCGGCAGCGAAATTGCGGCCGGTCTTGCCCAAGACCACCACGGTTCCGCCGGTCATGTATTCGCAACCGTGGTCACCCGTGCCTTCGACCACCGCCGTGGCACCGGACAGGCGCACCGCAAAGCGCTCACCCGCCACGCCGCGGAAGAAGGCCTCGCCGCTGGTGGCGCCGTACAGCACCGTGTTGCCCACGATGATGTTCTGCGTGGCGTCGCCGCGGAAGTCGATGCTGGGGCGCACCACCACGCGGCCACCGGACAGGCCCTTGCCGGTGTAGTCGTTGGCTTCACCAATCAGGTACAGCGTGATGCCCTTGGCCAGGAAGGCACCGAAGCTCTGGCCGCCCGTGCCTTCCATCTGGATGAAGACGGTGTCGTCGGGCAGGCCCTCGGGGTGGTGGCGCACCAATTCCCCCGACAACATGGCACCCACGCTGCGGTTCACATTGCGTGCGGTTTCCAGCAGCTTGACCTTCTCGCCCTTCTTGAACGCAGGCTGGCACTTCTCGATCAGGCTCACATCCAGGGCCTTCGAAAGGCCATGGTCCTGCGTGTCCACATGCAGGCGCGGCACCTCGGCCGGTGCGGCCGGCTGGGCCAGCAGGCGGCTGAAATCAAGGCCCTTGGCCTTCCAGTGGGCGATGCCCTTCTTCATATCCAGCAAGTCAGCGCGGCCGATCAGCTCGTCAAAGCTGCGGATACCCAATTGCGCCATGATCTGGCGCGCTTCCTCGGCGACGAAGAAGAAGTAGTTCACCACATGCTCGGGCTTGCCGGTGAACTTCTGGCGCAGCACCGGGTCTTGCGTGGCCACCCCCACCGGACAGGTGTTCAGATGGCACTTGCGCATCATGATGCAGCCTTCGACCACCAGCGGCGCGGTGGCGAAGCCGAATTCGTCGGCTCCCAACAGCGCACCGATCACCACATCACGGCCAGTCTTCATCTGGCCGTCGGCCTGTACGCGGATGCGCCCGCGCAGGCGGTTGAGCACCAGGGTCTGCTGCGTTTCGGCCAGGCCCAGTTCCCAGGGCGTGCCGGCATGCTTGATGGACGACCAGGGCGAGGCGCCCGTGCCGCCGTCGTGGCCGGCGATCACCACATGGTCGGCCTTGCACTTGGCCACACCCGCGGCAATCGTGCCCACGCCCACTTCGCTCACCAACTTCACGCTGATGTCCGCGCGCGGATTGGCGTTCTTGAGGTCGTGAATCAGTTGGGCCAAGTCCTCGATGGAATAGATGTCGTGGTGCGGCGGGGGGCTGATCAGGCCCACACCCGGAACGGAGTAGCGCAGGAAGCCGATGTAGTCGGACACCTTGCCGCCGGGCAACTGACCGCCCTCGCCGGGCTTGGCACCCTGGGCCATCTTGATCTGGATTTGGTCGGCGCTGGCCAGGTATTCGGTGGTCACACCGAAGCGGCCCGAAGCCACCTGCTTGATCTTGGAGCGCAGGCTGTCGCCGTCCTTCATCTCGTAGTCGGCTTCGATGACCCCCTTGCCCACCACATCAGACACCTTGGTGCCCGAGGTGATCTTGATGCCTTTGAGCTCGTTGCGGTAGCGCGCCGGGTCTTCGCCGCCTTCACCGGTGTTGCTCTTGCCGCCGATGCGGTTCATGGCCAGGGCCAGCGTCGAATGCGCCTCGGTGGAGATCGAACCCAAGGACATGGCACCGGTGGCAAAACGCTTGACGACGTCGGCAGCGGGCTCCACCTCTTCCAGCGGGATGGCCTTGCTCGGGTCCACCTTGAACTCGAACAGGCCGCGCAGGGTCATGTGACGGCGACTCTGGTCGTTGATGATCTGTGCGTATTCCTTGTAGGTCTCGTACTTGCCCGCGCGGGTGCTGTGCTGCAGCTTGGCGATGGCGTCGGGCGTCCACATGTGCTCTTCGCCGCGCACCCGCCAGGCGTACTCACCGCCGGTGTCCAGCATCGAGGCCAGGATCGGGTCGTCGCCATAGGCCGCCTTGTGCATGCGCAGGGCTTCCTCGGCGATTTCGAACACGCCGATGCCACCTACCTGGCTGGCGGTGCCGCGGAAGTACTTGTCCACCACCGCCTTGTCCAGGCCGATGGCCTCGAACAACTGCGCGCCGCAGTAGGACATGTAGGTGCTCACGCCCATCTTAGACATGATCTTCGACAGGCCTTTGCCGATGGCCTTCACATAGTTGTAGATGGCCTTGTCAGCCGACAGCGCACCCGGCAGGTCTTTGTGCATCGAGGCCAAAGTTTCCATCGCCAGATAGGGGTGCACGGCCTCGGCGCCATAGCCGGCCATCGTGGCGAAGTGGTGCACCTCGCGCGCACTGCCGGTTTCCACCACCAGGCCGGCGGTGGTGCGCAAGCCCTCGCGCACCAGATGCTGGTGCACGGCAGACAGCGCCCGCAGCGCGGGAATCGCCACCTGCTCGCGGTTGGCGCTGCGGTCGGTGATGATGAGGATGTTGTGGCCGCTCTTGAGCGCATCCACGGCTTCCGCGCACAGCGAGGCCAGCTTGGCCTCCACACCTTCACGGCCCCAATTCACCGGGTAGGTGATGTGCAGTTCATAGCTCTTGAACTTGCCACCCGTGCCGCGGTCGATGTCGCGCAGGCGGGCCATGTCGGCGAAGTCCAGCACCGGCTGCGTCACTTCCAGGCGCATCGGCGGGTTCACCGCATTGATGTCCAACAGGTTGGGCTTGGGGCCGATGAAGGACACGAGCGACATCACGATCGCCTCGCGGATCGGGTCGATCGGCGGGTTCGTCACCTGGGCGAACAGCTGCTTGAAGTAGTTGGGAAGCGGCTTGTTGCGGTCGCTCAGCACCGCCAGGGGCGAATCGTTGCCCATGGAGCCCGTGGCCTCTTCGCCGGCCACCGCCATCGGGCTCATCAGGAACTTCAGGTCTTCTTGGGTGTAGCCAAAGGCCTGCTGCCGGTCCAGCAGACTCTCGGCCGATACAGGCGCCGCTGCGGCGGGCTCGCGCAGCGACTCGAGCTTGATGCGCACATTCTCGATCCACTGGCGGTAGGGCTTGGCCGAAGCAAACAGGCTCTTGAGCTCTTCGTCGTCGATGATGCGACCCTGCTCGAAGTCGATCAGGAACATCTTGCCGGGCTGCAAGCGCCACTTCTTGACGATGCGGTTTTCGGGGATGGGCAGAACGCCTGATTCCGAGCCCATGACCACCAGGTCGTCGTCGGTGACGATGTAGCGCGCCGGGCGCAGGCCATTGCGGTCCAGCGTGGCGCCGATCTGCTTGCCGTCGGTGAACACCATGGCCGCAGGGCCGTCCCAGGGCTCGATCATCGCGGCGTGGTATTCGTAGAAGGCGCGGCGGCGCTCGTCCATCGTGCTGTGCTGTTCCCAGGCCTCGGGAATCATCATCATCGCGGCCTGCGCCAGCGGATAGCCGGCCATGTTCAGCAGTTCCAGCGCGTTGTCGAAAGTGGCCGTGTCGGACTGCCCTTCGAAGCTGATCGGGTAGAGCTTCTGCAGGTCTTCGCCCAATACTGGCGACTTCATCACACCCTCGCGGGCGCGCATCCAGTTGAAGTTACCCTTGACGGTGTTGATCTCGCCGTTGTGCGCCACCATGCGGTAGGGGTGCGCCAGGGGCCACTCGGGAAAGGTGTTGGTGGAAAACCGCTGGTGCACCAGGGCCAGGGCCGAAGTGCAGCGGACGTCACTCAGGTCCAGGTAGGACTCGCCGACCTGGTTGGCCAGCAGCAGGCCCTTGTAGATCACCGTGCGGCAGCTCATGCTGGGCACGTAGTATTCGTGGCTGTGGGTGAGCTTCAGGCGCTGGATGGCCGCAGAGGCCGTCTTGCGGATCACGTAGAGCTTGCGCTCCAGCGCATCGGGCACGATCACATCCGTGCCCCGGCCGATGAAGATCTGCCGAATCACCGGCTCTTTCTCACGCACCGTGGGCGACATGGGCATCTCGCGATTGACCGGCACATCGCGCCAGCCCAGCAACACTTGGCCTTCGACCTTGACCGCCCGCTCCAGTTCCTGCTCGCAGGCCAGGCGGGAAGCGTGTTCCTTGGGCAGAAAGATCATGCCCACGCCGTATTCCCCCGGGGGCGGCAAGTCCACGCCCTGTGCACCCATCTCGGCGCGGAACAGTTCGTCCGGGATCTGAATCAGGATGCCTGCGCCGTCACCCATCAGCGCATCCGCACCCACGGCACCTCGGTGGTCCAGGTTTTCCAGGATCTTCAGGCCTTGCCCCACGATGGAGTGGGCTTTCACCCCCTTGATGTGCGCCACGAAGCCCACGCCGCAGGCGTCATGCTCGTTGGAAGGGTCGTACAGGCCCTGCGCGACCAGGTGCTGTCGTTCGGCGGAATTGCTCATGCGTTGCGCTCCATCATGCGGGTAACCCCGCAAGGATACGATACACGAGAATTAAAAAAATGGGGTCAGAGTCATTTTATTTGCGAACAATTCAGTTCAGCGAAATAATGGGGACAGAGTGCTTTCTCGGCGCTTCCTCAATACGCCCGTGCCCGTCAAAAGGTTCGGCCGGGCCCGGCCGTGCTCAAGGCGAACCCATCGCTCCGCTGCCACCTTCTCCGCCGCCGTCTTCGCGCTCTTCGCCTGGCACCACCTTGCGGGGCCGCCCCCGCCGCCTGGGCACCAGCGGCCGCTCTGCCATCACCGGCTGGGTCTGCATGAACTCCGGCGTGCACAGCGCCCACCCCTTGAGGGCCGCTTCGGTGATGCGCGTCACCTCGCGCTCCGAGGCACCCGCTTCCAACAGGTCGCGGTAACGGCGCTCCCGCTCAAACGGGGTGTTGCCCAGCGCCCAGTAAGCCGGGTGGTCGCTCACCAAACGGTCCTGTCGCAGGCCCAGGTGGTGCGCCGCACTCGACCATGGCCACTCCTGCGCCTCACTCACCAGGCCGGCACGCACCGGATTGAGCTCGATGTAGCGCACACAGGCCAGGAAATAGGGGTCGGTTTCCACCGGCGAACACTTGTAGCGCCCCTCCCACAGCGTGCCGCTGCGGTGGTGTACAGCGTTGTGAGCGCACACATACCGCCTACCGAGGGCTTGCATCATGCGGCTGAGCGCCTCCGCCGTGGGCGGTGTGACCAGCAGATGGAAGTGGTTGTCCATCAGCACATAGGCCTGCAGCGTCACGCCATAGGCCTCCAGGCATTCGGCCAGGATGTCGCGCCAAGCGCGGCGGTCTGCATCGCCGCGAACGATGGCCTGCCGGTTGTTGCCCCGCTGGATCACATGGTGGGGCCAGCCGGGCAACACCAAACGGGGCAATCGGGCCATCAGGTGAACAGGCGCCGCCCTGTCAGGCGCTGGTGCTCGCGCATGGCGAACCGGTCTGTCATGCCGGCCACATAGTCGGCCACCGTTCGGTGCACGCCCGGCCGCCCTGCATGCTCGGCCGGCATTTCGGAGGGTTGTTGGGCATAGGCCATGAAGAGATCGCGCACCACCGTCTTGCCGCGCTCGGTCTGCGCCACCACCTGGGGATGCCGATACAGGGCCCGAAACAGGAACCGTTTGAGTTGCGTAATCGCGCGGCGCATCTCTGGGCTGAAAGCCACCAGGGCCTTTCCCTGCCGGGCCTCCGTTGAATCGGCAGGCCGCGCCTGCGCCAGTGCCGCAGCCGTGGTCGCAATCAAATCGTGCACCTGGGCCGACAACATCCGGCGCAGCACCTCGGACAGCAGCCGCCTGCGGCCCAGGCCCGGCAGGTGGGGATGGTCGCGCACAGCCAGATCATGGAAGCGACGCACCAATTCCAGATCCATCAACTGTTCCAGCGTGATCAGGCCCGAGCGCACACCATCGTCCACATCGTGGGCGTTGTAGGCAATCTCGTCGGCCAGGTTGCACAACTGTGCCTCCAGGCTCGGCTGCCATCCCGCCACAAAGCGATGGGCCACCCCGCAAGGCTCCAAGGTCTCCATGTGCCGGGCCACGCGCAGTGAGCAGTGCTTGAGGATCCCCTCCCGCGTCTCGAAACACAGGTTCAATCCGTCAAATGCAGGGTAGCGCTGCTCCAGCACATCCACCACCCGCAGGCTCTGCAGGTTGTGCTCAAACCCGCCGTGGCCGCGCATGCACGCATCAAGCGCGTCCTGCCCCGCGTGGCCAAACGGGGTGTGGCCCAGGTCGTGCGCCAATGCCAGGGCCTCCACCAGGTCTTCATGCAGCCCCAGGCTTCGCGCCATGGATCGGCCCAACTGCGCTACCTCCAGGCTGTGTGTCAGGCGCGTGCGAAACAGGTCGCCCTCATGGTTGAGGAATACCTGCGTCTTGTAAACCAACCGACGAAATGCCGTGCTGTGCACGATGCGGTCGCGGTCCCGCTGATAGGGGTTGCGGTCGGGGGCCGGCGGCTCGGGCATCTTGCGCCCACGAGAACCCTTTGGGTGGCTGGCATAGGGCGCCAAGCCGCCTGCATGGGCTGCGGGCTGCACCGGCACCGCGGACCACAACCCAACCTGTGCCTTGGTCATCTCCGCCTTGCGCATGTCAACCCGCATGCGCGGCAATCACCTCGCCTACCAGCGCATCAGGCGCACCGCGCAACCCTGCACGCCCCAAGGACTCGATCACCACGAACCGAATCTCGCCATCCTGGGCCTTCTTGTCCACGCGCATGAGTTCCAGGTACCGCGGTACACCCAAGTCAGGCCCGCGCACCGGCAAACCCGCTCGCTGGGCCACATCACGCAATCGTTGCACGAACCCAGCCGGCATCAGCCCCAAGCGATGCGACAACTCTGCAGCCATCACCATGCCGCAGCCCACCGCCTCGCCATGCAGCCATTCCCCGTAACCCAAGCCCGCCTCGATTGCATGCCCGAAGGTGTGCCCAAAATTCAGGATGGCGCGCAGCCCACCCTCGCGCTCATCCTGCCCCACGACCCATGCCTTGATCTCGCAGGAACGCCGCACCGCATGCGCCAGCGCCGCAGGGTCGCGGGCCATCAGCGCCGGCAGGTTCGCTTCAATCCAGTCAAGGAATGGCGCATCGGCAATCGGCCCGTACTTGATCACTTCGGCCAGCCCCGCGCTGTATTCGCGGTCAGGCAGCGTACGCAACACATCAAGGTCGCACAACACTCTTTGGGGCTGGTAAAAAGCCCCAATCATGTTCTTGCCCATGGGATGGTTGACCGCAGTCTTGCCACCCACCGAGGAATCCACCTGCGCCAGCAGCGTGGTGGGCAGTTGCACGAAGGGCACCCCGCGCATGTAGCAAGCCGCCGCAAAACCGGTCAGGTCGCCAATCACGCCCCCGCCCAGAGCGAACAGCACGGTGCGACGGTCGCAGGCCTGCCCCAGCAGATGATCGAACACGGTGTTCAGGCTGTGCCAATCCTTGTGCTCTTCCCCATCAGGCAGCACCACATCCACCACACGCGTGTAATGCACCTGAAGCATCTGCCGCACGCGCGCCAGGTACAGGGGCGCCACGGTGACATTGGTCACCACCACCGCCGTGGATGCCCTCGGAAGCCCCTCCCACGCAACCGGGTCGGTCAGCAGGCCGCTGCCGATGTGGATCGGATAAGAACGCTCACCGAGTTCGATGGGAACGGTGTGGGAGGCTGCAGCGGGGCTCATCCCCGCAGTTTACGGCGCGCCCCCTTGCAGCGGATCCACTGGGGAGGGCACCCGAGAGGGGTCCACCCGCCCGGCAAGTTCCAACTGCATCAGGATCATCCCAGCCAGACCCTGCACCGAGGGGCGGCCCGTCTCAATCACGAAGTGCGACACGCGCCGGTAGAGCGGGTCACGCTCACGGAACAATTCGCGCAGTTTGCGCAAGGGGTCGTCCACCTGCAGCAGGGGTCGCTGCCGGTCATGACGAAGCCGCCGGTGCAACTCTTCGGGCGTCGAGCGCAGGTACACCACCGTGCAATGGTCGTGCAACGCCCGGCGGTTTTCTTCGCGCAACACAGCGCCGCCACCGGTGGCCAGCACCATGGGCCGCCCGTTGGCCAATTCGGCAATGACGGCCTGCTCCACATCCCGGAACGCCGCCTCGCCCTGCGCGGCGAAGAAGTCCCGGATGTTCATGCCCAGGCGCTGCTCGATTTCGTGGTCGGCATCCATGAAGGGCAGGTCGAGCTGTTTGGCAAGCAAGCGACCCACGGTCGTCTTGCCTGCGCCCGGCATGGCCACCAGGGCCAGACTCAATGCCATCGAAATCCCTAGCGAGCCGCTGCCTTCGTGTCCGTCATCACCTTGGGTGTGAGGAACACCAACAGCTCGGTGCGGCGCGACTCGCGTCCTGCCGTGCGGAACAGCGTGCCCAACACCGGCAGATCACCAAGTACGGGCACCTTGGAGCGGGAGTCCAACTCCTCCTGCTCGTAGATGCCACCAATCACCACCGTACCGCCGTTTTCCACCAGCACCTTGGTCTTGACCTCCTTGGTGTTGATCTCTCGACCATCCGGCGTGATCGTGCCCAGGCTGTCCTTGTTGACCATCACGCTGAGGATCACATTACCCTCTGGCGTGATCTGGGGTGTGACCGTGAGCTTGAGATTGGCCTCCTGAAACTGAACCTGCGGCGCAGCCGACTGGCCGTTGGCAGCCCCACGGTAAGGAATCTTGAAGCCCTGCTTGATGTAGGCCTCCACCTGGTCGGCCGTGACGATGCGCGGGCTTGACACCACCTTGCCTCGGCCATCCGCCTCAAGGGCTGAAATCTCCAGATTCAGAAAGCGATTGGCCGTTGCACCGAACAGCGACAAGGCAAAAGTGGCCGGATCGACGCCGTTGATGGGCGCAGCCGGCAGGTTCACGAACTGTGTATTCGTGTAGGCCTGACTTGGAGTTTCCCGCGCAATTCCCGGCTGGGCTAAAGGAGTCCCGGGCTGCAGAGACTGGGTGCCGGCGGCCAGGTAGTTGCCACCGACCGTGAAGCGATTGCCGCCGATGAAGGACCCGGCAGGCTGCCCCTGCTGCATGCGCAGATCGTTCAGGCCCAGCTTCACCCCCAGGGACCGCCCAAAGGTGTCGCTGGCCTCCACGATGCGGGCCTCGATCAACACCTGTTTGACGGGAATGTCGATCTTCTGGATCATCGCGCGCACTTGTTCCAACTTGGACGGAATGTCCGTCACGAAGAGCTGGTTGGTGCGGGCCTCGGCGATCACGCTGCCCCTGGAGGAAAGGATGCGGGGCGAGGACGCAGGCGACTGGCCCGCCCCCACCATGGGCTGCGCCATGGGCACCGGCGCTTGTGCAGCACCCCCGCCAATCGTGGCACCCAGCAGACCCCGCGCCACTTCCTCAGCCTTGCTGTAATTGAGCTGGAAGGACTCGGTGCGCATGGCCTCGAGTTCACTGATCTTGCGCCGCACCTCGAGGTCGGCCTGGTCCTTGGCCGCCAACTCCTCACGCGGCGCGATCAGCATCACGCTTCCACTGCGGCGCACGCCCAGGCCCTTGGACTGAAGGATGATGTCCAGCGCCTGGTCCCAGGGCACATCCTTCAGGCGCAGCGTCACGGTTCCACTGACGGAATCGCTGGTCACCACATTGAGGTTGGTGAAGTCGGCAATGACCTGAAGCACCGCCCGAACATCGATGTTCTGGAAATTCAATGACAACTTGTCGCCGCTGTACTGAGCCTGTGCCTGCGTTGGGGGGCGCGCATACTCGCTTGACACCTGTGCCCAAGCGGTTGCGCCGGATATCGACAGGGCCGAAGCCCCGATTGCCCAAGCCGCAAAAGCCGGCCTGATTGCAGCCCTTGGCCTCATGGTTTGGCCTCCTTGAGTGTGAGGATGCTGGTGCGCCGTGTACTGCGGCCCAGTGCGTCGCGCACAGGCTCGCTCACGGTGACCGAGCGCTCCGAAATCGTCTGAACGGTGCCGCCGTGGACACCCACGCGCTGTCCTTGCCGAACCGCCTGCAAGGCGCCCTCCACGCGCAGCAAGGCCAAGCGCTGGCCACCGCGGTCCACCACGCCCACCATCACCATGGCTTCCAGCGGCTGGCGCTCCAGCTGGGGCAGCGCGGCACGCGGGTCTACACCCGCCAGATCCGTGCCGTCGCGGCCAGCCGGCTCCAGGCGGCTTGAATCGAAGGGGTCGGTCGCCACCTCCGCGCGGTACGCCAGAGCCTTGTAGGCCGGCATTCCAGGCGCAGAGGCCGCCGGTGCGGGCGCTTGCGCCTGCTGCTCGTCCATCCACCGGCGCAGGTCGGAGGTGTCCTCAGCGCAAGCCGCAAGCAGCGCGGCAGCCGCGAGGGCCATCAAGCCGGGCCAACGGGCCGTCTTCAGATGCGTGGGGCTGGTCACCGGGCACCTCCTGGCACGCCCACCGAAGGGGCGTTGGAGTTGGCGGCTGCTGCATTCGGTGCCGCCACCCCGCCGGCAGCAGACGATCGGTCGCTGCGGCGCCTAGATTGCGCAAGTTCCTGGGCGTCCAGCGCCCGGTAGGTGCGCAGCGTGGCCTCCATCACCAACAGCCGCGAGCCCACCGGCACCGGACGGTCACCCGTCACGAGTTGAGCCTGCGGCGTCAGCACCATGTTGTGCAGTGTGACGATGCGCGGCAACCGCGCGAGATCGCCCAAAAACGCACCGATGTCGTGGTAGCCACCCACCACGCGCACGGCCACCGGGATTTCAGCGTGACTGTCTCGTATCTGGACAGGCGCGGGCCGAAACAGCTCGAACTGCAGGCCTCGCACGCGGCCGGCCGCAGTGATACCCCTCAGCAGACCTTCCATTTCGGTGGCCGCGGGCAGTTGCTTTTCCAGGCGCCCCAATTCCTCTTCAAGCTGCGCCTTGCGGGCCTGCAGGGCCTTCAGGCCCTTGACGCGCTGAACCATCGCAGTGTGCGCGTCGCGCAATGCGGCCTCGCGCGCCCGCTCCGCGGCCCAACGCGCCTGCTCGTTTTCGAGCCAGAAGGTCCAGGCCAATGCACCCACCACGAGAATCGCCAACGCCCACACCAGACGCTGCCGTTGAGGGGGCCATGTCCCGGGGTCATTCAGAGTGGCGGGTGTCTCCATTCGGTCGGACATCATGGTCGCGTTTCTCCACCCACGGCCTCGCGGCGCATCATCACCGTCAGGGTGAATTCCACCATCCGCTCGGTCGCGCCCTCCGCCTCTACAGCGCCCGCGGGCACGCCTGCCGCAGGGCGCACCGGTTTGGCAGGCGCTGCCGATCGCATTTCGACCAACTCCGCTTCGTACAGCACAGTTGATTCGTTCTGCAGTCGCCCCATCAGATCGGACACCCGTTCATTGGATGCGGCCGTCCCACTGATCGCCACCTTGAGGTCGTTTTGACGCAAAGCCGTCAGCGCCAGCCCAGGTGGCGCCAACCGGGTCACCTCGTTGAGCAGCGCCACGGGCAAATTGCGCTGCAACTGCAGCGAGGAAGCCGTGGCCTGGCGCTGTTGCAGAACAGCAATTTCAGCCTGAAGCTGACGCACCTGCGCTTCCTGCTTGGCCATGCTCACCTGGGCCTGTTCCAGAATCGCGTTGCGCGCCGACTGCTGGGCATGCAGCCGCTCCAAGGTAAAGGAAGCCGCCAGCACCGCCACGCAGGCTGCTAGCACGCTGATACCCAAGCCGATGGCGAACCGCCGGCGCCGCACCTCCAGCCTGCGGTGCCGGTGCGGCATCAAGTTGATGAAGATCACGACTCGAAACTCCGCAAGGCCAGACCGCAGGCCTGTAGGTAGGAACAGGCGTGCCCATTCAGGCTGCGCATGTCCACGCCAGCACCCAGGCGCATGTGTTCAAACGGATCGATCACCTGCGCCTGCACGCCCGTAGCGTCCGATACGCTGGCGGTCAGCCCTTCCAGAGAAGCACCACCACCGGCCAGAAACACGCCACTCAGGCGCCTACCCGGGGCGCCCGCGTAGAAGAACTGGAGGAGTCGATCAAGTTCACGCGCGGTGGCG
>CAMCTE010000013.1 GCA_945878385.1 Azohydromonas lata NBRC 102462
TGTGCTGTTGGAACGCCGCAACGGCGCAAACCCCAGTGTTGGCGCGGTTTCCAGCGGGGCGCTTTTCGTTAGAATGAAAGCCCAACAAGCAGTTGCCATACGTTTTGTTGGAAGGCGCGTCACGACTTCGACGCGCCTTTTTTTTAGTCCATGAATCACATCCGCAACTTCTCCATCATCGCCCACATCGACCACGGCAAAAGCACGCTGGCCGATCGCATCATTCAGCGCTGCGGTGGCTTGTCCGACCGCGAGATGGAGGCGCAAGTGCTCGACTCGATGGACATCGAACGCGAGCGCGGCATCACCATCAAGGCGCAGACCGCCGCGCTTCAGTACACCGCGCGCGATGGTCAGGTCTACAACCTCAACCTCATCGACACGCCGGGCCACGTCGACTTCTCTTATGAAGTCAGCCGTTCGCTGAGTGCCTGCGAAGGTGCACTGTTGGTGGTGGATGCCTCGCAGGGCGTGGACGCGCAGACGGTGGCCAATTGCTACACAGCGCTCGACCTGGGCGTGGAAGTGGTGCCGGTGCTGAACAAAATGGACCTGCCGCAGGCCGACCCCGACAACGCCAAGGAAGAGATCGAGGATGTGATCGGCATCGATGCCACCGATGCCATCCCCTGCAGCGCCAAGACCGGTATGGGCATCGACGAGATCCTGGAAGCGGTGATCGCCAAGATGCCCGCGCCGCGTGGCAAGTCCGAAGCGCCGCCTCGCGCCATGATCATCGACGCCTGGTTCGACAACTATGTGGGCGTGGTGATGCTGGTGCGCGTGGTCGATGGCCGCTTGTCCAAGGGGGAGCGCATCCGCCTGATGGCCACCAATTCGGTCTACGGCATTGAGCATCTGGGTGTGTTCACGCCCAAGAGCGAAAACCGCGATGCCTTGAACGCCGGTGAAGTGGGCTTCGTCATCTGCGGCATCAAGGAATTGGCCGCGGCCAAGGTGGGCGACACCATCACCCTGGAAAAGAAGCTGCCCCAGAACCTGGGCCCGGCCAGCGAGGCACTGCCCGGCTTCAAGGAAATTCAGCCCCAGGTGTTTGCCGGCCTGTACCCCACCGAGGCCAGCGAATACGACCAGCTGCGCGATGCCTTGGAGAAGTTGAAACTCAATGACTCCTCGCTGCGCTTCGAGCCCGAAGTGAGCCAGGCGCTGGGCTTCGGTTTCCGCTGCGGTTTCCTCGGCCTGCTGCACATGGAGATCGTGCAGGAACGCCTGGAGCGCGAATTCGACCAGGACCTGGTGACCACCGCGCCCAGCGTGGTGTACGAGGTGGAGCTGGGCGACGGTGAAGTGCTGCAGGTGGAAAACCCCAGCAAGATGCCCGACCAGGGGCGCATTGCCGACATCCGTGAACCCATCGTCACGGTGCACCTGTACATGCCGCAAGACTACGTGGGCACGGTGATGACGCTGTGCAATGCCAAGCGCGGCATTCAGATGAACATGGCCTACCACGGCAAGCAGGTGATGCTCACCTACGAACTGCCCTTGGCCGAAATCGTGCTGGACTTCTTCGACAAGCTCAAGAGCGCCACCCGGGGCTACGCTTCGATGGACTACGAGTTCAAGGAATACCGCAGCGCCGATGTGGTGAAGGTGGACATTCTCATCAACGGCGAAAAGGTCGACCCGCTGGCCATGATCGTGCACCGCAGCCAAAGCCAGTACCGTGGCCGTGCGGTGGCGGCCAAGATGCGTGAACAGATTCCGCGCCAGATGTACGACGTGGCCATCCAGGCCGCCATCGGTGCGAACATCATCGCCCGAGAGAACATCAAGGCGCTGCGCAAGAACGTGCTGGCCAAGTGCTACGGCGGCGACATCACCCGCAAGCGCAAGCTCTTGGAAAAGCAGAAGGCGGGCAAGAAGCGCATGAAGCAGATCGGAACGGTGGAGGTGCCGCAGGAGGCCTTCCTGGCCATCCTGCAGGTGGACGACTGATGGGCGCACTCATGACCCCCTTGGCCGCTGCGCTGTATGCGCTGTTGGCCTTCTACCTGGGCGGCTGGTGGATGGGCCGCTGGGCGGGCAACTTCTCGCTGCTGCTGTTCCTGATGTCGGTGGCCACTTTTGTCTTCTGGTTGGCCGAGCGTTTCCATTTCCGCCCCGCGCGTGAGGCGGCCGCCCGAGCGCTGGAACAGGAAGCCCAGCGCCGCCATGCCGAGTTGCAGAAGATGGGCATCGCCCAAGTGGACGACCGCCTGGAAGAAGCGCAGGCGCAGGCCCTGATGCCCCCCTGGTGGGTGGAATGGACTGCGGGGCTCTTCCCCATCATCGTGTGCATCTTCCTGCTGCGCTCCTTCCTGTTCGAGCCCTTCAAGATTCCCTCGGGCTCCATGATCCCCACCTTGGCCGTGGGCGACCTGATTCTGGTGAACAAGTACCACTACGGCATCCGCCTGCCGGTGCTGCACACCAAGGTGGTGGGGCTGAACCCGGTGCAGCGTGGTGATGTCATCGTGTTTCGCTACCCGGTGGACCCGCGTGCGGACTACATCAAGCGTGTGGTGGCCCTGCCTGGCGACACGGTGGCCTACATCAACAAGCGCTTGACCATCAACGGCCAGGCCGTGCCCACCACCGCCTTGCCTGACTTCTATGACGAAGACAGCCTGCGCTATGCACAGCAGTGGTCGGAAGTGTTGGGCGAGAAGCCCCATCGCGTACTCACCGACAAGGCCGTGCCGCCCTTCGTGCTGGGCACCTTCGACCATCCGCATGCCAAGGCCTGCAGCTACACCGCCGAGGGCGTGCAGTGCACCGTTCCCGCGGGCCACTACTTCGTGATGGGCGACAACCGTGACAATTCCCAGGACAGCCGCTACTGGGGCTTCGTGCCCGACGAAAACATCGTCGGACGCGCCTTCTTCGTGTGGATGAACTTCGGCAACCTTGGGCGTATCGGTGCCTTCCACTGAGCACCACTGGACTGCGCCTTGACCATGGCACCGGCCTCTTCACCCTTGAACCGCCTGCAGCTTCGCCTGGGACACCAGTGGCTGCAGCCGGCGCTGCTGCAGCGTGCGCTGACGCACCGCAGCCACGGGGCCGACCACAACGAGCGGCTTGAATTCTTGGGCGACAGCGTGCTGAGCACGGCAATCTCACGCCTGCTCTACAGCCGTTATGGCGACAGCGCCGAGGGCGACCTCACCCGCGTGCGGGCGCACCTGGTGAGAGAGGACAGCCTGCACCGCATCGCCGTGGAACTGGACCTGCCGGCCCTGCTGCGTTTGTCCGATGGCGAAGCCAAGGGCGGTGGCGCGCAGCGCCCGTCCATCCTGGCCGATGCGCTGGAAGCCTTGATCGGCGCGGTGTTCATCGACGCGGGCTATGAAGCCGCCGCCGGCGTGGTCCAGCGTCTGTTTGGCCCTTTGATCGACAGCACCGACCTGTCGCGCTGGGCCAAGGACCCCAAGACCGAGTTGCAGGAGTGGTTGCAGGGCCGCAAGTTGCCGGTACCGGCCTACCGCATCGTGGCCACGCGCGGGCAGGCCCATGCGCAGACCTTCGAAGTCGAATGCGCGGTCTCTGCCCTGTCGCTGGCCGAACGCGGCGAGGGCCGTTCGCGCCGCGCCGCGGAACAGGAAGCCGCGCGGCGTCTGTTGGACCAACTCAAATCGCAGGACGGCCCGGGTGGCCCTCTTCAAGCGTGAATCCGGCGCAACCCCGGCGTAAACCAGGCGCAGACCAGGCGTGACCGAAGAAACCTCGCAACCCCAAGAGACCCATACCCGCTGCGGCCTGGTGGCCATCGTCGGCCGCCCCAATGTGGGCAAAAGCACGCTGCTCAATGCCCTGGTGGGCCAGAAGGTGAGCATCACCTCCAGCAAGGCCCAAACGACACGCCACCGCATCACCGGCGTGCGCACCCTGCCGGGTGAGCAGCCCGGCAGCGGGGCGCAGTTTGTGTTCGTCGACACACCGGGTTTTCAAACCCGCCACGCCACAGCGCTCAACCGCAACCTCAACCGCACGGTGCAGTCGGTGCTGTCGGATGTGGACGCGGTGCTGTTTTTGGTGGAAGCCGGCAAGTTCACGCTGGACGACGCCAAGGTGCTGGCCCTGCTGCCCGAACACAAGCCGGTGCTGCTGGTGGCCAACAAACTCGATGCGGTGGTGAAGCGCGAAGCCATGCTGCCCTGGCTCAAACAGATGCAGGAACGGCGCAACTTCACCGAGTTCGTGCCCATGTCGGCGCGCCGAGCCGCCGATGTGCAGCGACTGCTGGGCATCGTCGAGCCCATGCTGCCCCTGCAGCCCTGGTTCTACGAGGAAGACGCGCTCACCGACCGCAGCGAGCGCTTCCTGGCCAGCGAGATCATCCGCGAAAAACTCTTCCGCCTGACCGGTGACGAACTGCCCTACAGCTGCACCGTGGTGCTGGACAAATACGAAGAAGAGGGCCGGCTGCGGCGCATCAGCGCCAGCATCGTGGTGGACCGCGATGCCCACAAGGGCATGATCATCGGCGCCCAGGGCGAGCGCCTGAAGCGCATCGGCAGCGAGGCTCGCCAAGACCTGGAGCGCCTGATGGACGCCAAGGTGTTCTTGGAACTGTGGGTGAAGGTGCGCTCCGGATGGGCCGACAGCGAGGAGCACCTGCGGTCCTACGGGTATGAATGACCGGGCCCGCGCCGGGGCTGCGGCGCGCCGTGCATCACGCCCTGCCGCCCCCGCCGGCGCCCCGCGAGCGCAGCTGGCCTATGTGCTGCACGCCTACGATTGGAGCGAATCCAGTCTGATCCTGGACCTCTACACGCGGGAGGAAGGGCGCCTGGTGGCGGTGGCCAAGGGCGCCAAGCGGCCCTATTCACAACTGCGCTCAGTGTTGTTGCCCTTCCAGTGCATGTCGGTGCAACTCAGCCGCAGCAAGGCCGCTGATGCCGAAGACGAGGTGCGCACGCTCAAGGCCGCCGAGTGGGCGGCCGGCAGTGCCGTGCTGCCATCTTCAGCCCTGTTGGGTGCCTACTACCTCAACGAGCTGTTGATGAAATTTCTTCCCCGCGGTGCGGTGCAGGCCGAGCTGTTCGCCCATTACCGGGACACGCTTCAGGCCCTGGCGCAGCCGCCAGGCGATGGTCAGTCGCACACTTCCACCGACCTTCAATCCAGCCTGCGGGCCTTTGAACTGCGCCTGTTGCAAGAGCTTGGCCTCCTGCCCGATCTGGCACAGGATGCGCTCAATGGCGCGGTGCTGCAGGCCGATCAACGCTACACCTGGAAGCCCGAACTGGGCCTGGTACGCGCGGCGGCCACCGACGAAGCCCTGCAGGGCCAAGATTGGATTCACCTGCAGGCAGCCTTGATCGGCGGCCCCGCAGCCGCGCTGCGCCAGGCCTGCCAAGGCCCGCGCACGGCACTGCGCGCTCTGCTGCGCACAGCACTTGCCTATCATCTGGGCGGTGCCCCCTTGCGCACGCGCGACCTCATGCAGTCCTTGCGCCGCCTGGGCGCGCTGGCCACCACTGGAGCCTCCCCATGAATCCCCTGATGCTCGACGGCGGTGCCGTCCACCGCCACGCCGCCACGGCGCTGTCGGTCAATGTGAACAAGGTGGCGCTGTTGCGCAATTCACGCCATCTGCGCATTCCCAGCGTGGTGCGCGCGGCCGAGTGCTGCCTGCAGGCCGGTTGCCAAGGCATCACCATCCATCCGCGGCCCGATGAGCGCCACATTCGTGCCCATGATGTGGATGAGATTGCGGCGCTGATGAAGCAATGGCCGCAGGCCGAATTCAACATCGAGGGCAACCCCTTCCACAACCTGATGGACTTGGTACGCCAACAGCGTCCGCACCAGGCCACCTTTGTGCCCGATTCGGTGGACCAGTTCACCAGCGACCATGGGTGGAACCTGCCGGCCGACACCGAACGCCTGCAGCCGCTGATCGAAGAATGCCATGCGCTGGGGGTGCGGGTGAGCCTGTTCATGGACCCTGTACCCGAGGCCATGGCGCATGCGCGCGCCGCAGGCGCCGACCGCGTGGAGCTCTATACCGAGGGCTATGCCCGTGCCCACGGCACGCCGCAGCAGGCCGCGAGCCTGGCGCAGTACGCAGCCGCCGCGCACGCGGCCCTGCAGGCCGGTCTGGGCGTGAACGCCGGGCACGACCTCAACCGCGACAACCTCACCGATTTCCTTCGTGCCGTGCCCGGCGTGGCCGAAGTCAGCATTGGCCATGCGCTGGTGGCCGATGCGCTGGAATGGGGGTACGCCGACACGGTGGCGGCCTATCTGCAGTGCATCCGCACCGCAGCACCGTCTGCCTCGGGGATGGCGCCGTGATCGTCGGGGTGGGTACCGACCTGTGCGATGTGCGCCGCATCGCCGCCACGCTGGAGCGACGCGGCGAGCGCTTTGCCGACAAGGTGTTGGGCCCGCATGAAATTGAAGTGTTCCGTCAGCGCTTGGCCAAGGTGGAATTGCGCGGCATCCGCTATTTGGCCACCCGTTTTGCGGCCAAGGAAGCCTTTTCCAAGGCCATCGGCCGGGGCATGGTGTGGCCCATGACCTGGCGAGCCTGCGAGGTGGTCAAAGCCACCAGTGGCCAGCCGCACATTCGGCTCCATGGCGAGCTGGCCACATGGTTCGAAGCGCGTGGCTGGCAAGCGCATGTGAGCGTGACCGACGAATCCGACTACGCCTCGGCCTTCGTGGTGGTGGAGCAGCGGCCACTCGATGCAAAGGATTGCAAACCCTGATACGAAAGTCGCAGCGCCTGTGCAAAATCGGGGCATGACTCAGCATGCCCCCATCGTCCTTGACATCGCCGGCACCACGCTCCAAGCGAAGGACCGCCAGCGCCTGAAGCACCCGCTGACCGGCGGCTTGATCCTGTTTGCCCGCAACTGGCAGGACCGGCGCCAGCTCACCGAGCTCACGGCCGAGATCAAGTCGATTCGGCCCGACATCCTGATCTGCGTGGACCATGAAGGCGGTCGCGTGCAGCGCTTCAAGACCGATGGCTTCACCCACCTGCCGCCCATGCGCGCCCTGGGCCAGCGTTGGATGCGCGATGCGCGCGGCGCACCCGGCAGCGGGGCGATGGCAGCCATGAACTCAGCGGTGGCCACCGGCTATGTGCTGGGCGCCGAACTGCGCGCCTGCGGTGTGGACCTGAGCTTCACCCCGGTGCTCGACCTGGACCATGGCGGCAGCACCGTCATCGGCGACCGGGCCTTCCACCGCGACCCGCGGGTGGTCAGCGTCTTGGCGCAAAGCCTGATGCACGGCCTGCGCCGTGCCGGGATGCACAACTGCGGCAAGCACTTCCCCGGCCACGGCTTCGTCAAGGCCGACAGCCATACCGAGGTGCCCATCGACTCGCGCAGCCTCAAGGCCATCCTGGCCGACGATGCCCAGCCCTACGGCGCGCTGGGCGCGGCGCTTTCCAGCGTGATGCCCGCGCATGTCATCTATCCCAAGGTGGATCGGCGTCCGGCCGGTTTTTCTCCGCGGTGGTTGCGCGAAATTCTGCGTGGTGACATGGGCTTCACCGGTGCCATCTTCAGCGACGACCTCAGCATGGAAGGTGCCCGTCATTTGGAAGGCGGTGAGCTGAGCTATGCGCAAGCTGCGGCCTTGGCGCTGCAGGCGGGATGCGACATGGTGCTGCTGTGCAACCAGAGCCTGGACGACGGCGCAGCCGTGGACGAATTGCTGGAAGGCTTGAGCGAGGCGGCCGAGCGCGGCACCTGGCACCCAGACCTGGACAGTGAGCAGCGCCGCTTGAACCTGCTGCCCCAGGAAGCCCCACTGCCTTGGGACGACTTGATGCACCACGGCGCCTATCAACAGGCCCTGGAGTGGCTTGCATGAACAGGGCCAAACGGGCCGAGCCGACCGCCCTGCAGTCGCCCGCCCGCCAAGCCGCCGACAAGGACCGACGGCGGCTGCAGATGGCCGACATTGCGCGCCTGGCCGGAGTGTCGGTATCCACCGTCTCCCGTGCCTTGTCGGGCAGTGAATTGGTCAACGCCGAGACCCGCGTGCGGGTGGTGGAGTTGGCGCGTTCCTTGAACTACACGATCAATCAGGGTGCGCAGAACCTGCGCTTGCAGAAGAACCGAACCGTGGCGGTGGTGGTGCCCTACGACAGCGCTTCGCGCCAGCACATCTCCGACCCCTTCTTTCTGGCCATCGTCGGCAGCCTGGCAGATGCGCTGACCGACCGCGGCTATGAAATGCTGCTCTCGCGCGTGGACGCGGACAAGCTGGACGCCGCCAGCGCGCCATACGACGCCGGCCGCGTGGCGGGCGTCATCATCATCGGCCAGTGGCGCCATCACGACCTGCTCAACGAGATGGCCGCGCGCCATGTGCCGCTGGTGGTGTGGGGGGCGGAGATGCCGCAGCAACTCTATTGCACCGTGGGGGGCGACAACCGCGACGGCGGCTACCAGGCCACGCGCCATCTGATCAAAGGCGGCCGCCGCCGCGTACTGTTCCTGGGCGACCCGCAGTTGCCCGAAGTGCGGCAGCGGCACCAGGGCTATCTCGATGCCTTGAAGGAAGCGGGCATCCAACCTGAGCGTCAATGGCTGCTGGATGTGCCCTTCGAGGAAGCCACCGCGCGGCGCCGCTTGGATGAAACCTACCGTGACGGCGTGGTGTTCGACTCGGTGGTGGCCTGCTCCGACCTCTTGGCTCTGCAGGCGGTGCGTGCCGTGCGCGCCACCGGCCGTTGTGTGCCCAGTGATGTGTCGGTCACGGGCTACGACGACGCGCCACTGGCCGCCTGGAGCGACCCCCCTTTGACCACCGTGCACCAACCAGTGGGTGAGGCAGGCAAGTTGATCGTGGAGGCGCTGATGGCCCAGATCGACGGGCAGCCGCCGCGCTCGCGCACCATGCCGGTGAAGCTGGTGGTGCGCAAGAGCACGGTGACCTGAGAATTGCGGTTGCAATCGTTCTCAGCGTTATGATTCAAACCGCGGCCCACGCTGGGCCCCCACCGGGTTCGGTGGTCGCGGTGGGGAGCCCTGTCCAATGATGTTTGCCGTTTGCGGCGAAGCCCTGTTCGATGTCTTTGCCACGGGCCGCACGCCCACCGGGCTTGCGCTGGATGCGCGCATCGGTGGTTCGCCGTTCAATGTGGCCGTGGGCTTGAGCCGGCTGGGGCAGCGGTCCGCACTGGTGACGGTGCTGTCCCAAGGCTTTCTGGGCGAGCGCTTGGTGCAGGCCTTGTCGGAAGAGGGCGTGGAGTGGCGCTTGTCCCAGCGCAGTGCTGCGCCCACCACCCTCAGCCTGGTGGGCCTTGACCCTCAGGGCGTGCCGTCCTACGCGTTTTATGGCGACCAGGGTGCCGACCGCCTCTTGGACGAGTCGGTGCTGCTGGCCGCGTGGCCCGATGATGTGGCCTGCATCCATGTGGGCTCCTATGCCACGGTGGTGGGGCGCACCGCGCAGACTCAGCGCCTGCTCATCGAGCGCGAGCATCACCGCAGCCTGATTTCCTACGACCCCAATGTGCGTTTGAATGTGGAGCCCGACCCAGCGGTGTGGCGTGCACAGATCGACTGGATGCTGACCCGCACCCATCTGCTGAAGATCAGCGACGAAGACCTTGAATTGCTCTACCCCGGTTTGCCGCTGCAGACCTTTGCAGAAAGGGCGCTGGCCGCCGGGGTGCAGTGCGTGGTGGTGACGCGGGGCGGGCAGGGCGCATGGGGCTGGACCCCTGAGCTCCATGTGGTGGCGCAACCGGTGCGGGTCACGGTCGTGGATACGGTGGGCGCTGGAGACACCTTCCAGGCGGCCTTGCTCACTTGGTTGGCCGAAAACGATGGCCTGCGCGCCAGTGCGCTGGGGCGCGTGTCCCGTGCTGACTTGGAATCGGCTTTGGCCTTTGCCTCCAGTGCGGCGGCCGTCACCTGCAGCCGGCGCGGCGCCGCCCTGCCGCGCCGGGCCGATCTGCTGGCCTGATCCGCGGCGCAGGCCAGCGTTGGGGGCGCTGCCGGTGGAGACGGTGTGATGGAGCAGAGGCTTCACCGGGAATTTCCGGTTGCAATCGTTTGCATTTTCGGGCAAGGTTGAGGCTTGAAACCGGGCGGCGCCCGCCACCGGTTCGTCCAACTCATTCCGTGCCACCGCGATGCGTGATCACCTCTTGCGCCCCACCGAGCTGCGTTCCGGCCTGACCCCGTGTGCCGCAGCACCCTTCCAGCCGTCCATGGCCGATCCGGTTAGACGGCGCGCGAAAGGAAGGGGGCTGCTTCAATCTCTGGCCTTGGCGCTGACGCTGTGGGCCGGCTTGCAGCTTTCGGCTGCCCATGCGCAAACCCCGGACACGCTGCGCCCGCAATTGGCCACACCGCTGCAGGCGGTGCAAACCCTGCTGGCCGCGGGCAAGCCCCAGGATGCCCTGGTCACCCTGCGCGACATCGAACGCAAGATCTCTGACCGCTCGCTGTACGAGAACTACATGATCGAGCGCTTGAAGGCGGCTGCCGCAGTGGCCCTGTCCGACGACCCGGGCGCAGTGGCAGCGCTGGAGGCCGCGCTGAAGACCGAGAAGGCGTCCTCGGCAGAGCGCGTGACGATCTTGGCGCAGCTGGCAGGGTTGAGCCTGAAGCTCAAGGACGCCGACGCGGCCGGCCGCTGGGCCGGTGCATACATCCAGGGCGGGGGCCAGGACGACAATGTGCGTGCCATCCTCGTGCGTTCGGCCTTGGGCAAGGGCGACTGCGCCACGGTGGTGGAGCAGTTGGCCGTGATGCTCACGGCCACCGAGCGGCGCGGCGAGAAGCCGCCCGAGGGGCAGTTGCGTGCATCCGTGGCCTGTCAGGCCAAGCTGGGGCAGGACGAGGCCTATTTCCGTGACCTGGAACGCCTGCTTGGCCACTATTCCAAACCCGAGTACTGGGCCGATCTCATCGCGCGGCTGCAGCGTCGCCCCGGTTTTGCCGATCGTCTGCTGCTGGACTCGTTCCGCCTGATGCAGCAGGTGGGCGCGATGGAAGACGCCGACGACTTCGTCAGCGCTGCGCAGCTGTCCATTCGCGCAGCCCTGCCGGGTGAAGCACTGCGCTTCCTCAAGGCCGGCTTTGATGCCGGGGCGCTGGGCAAAGGCCCCGCCGCAGCCGCCCACCGCGACCTGTTGGCGCGGGTGACCCGTGAAGCCGCGGCCGACAAGGCGCAGTTGCCTGATGCACTGAAGCAGGCAAGCGGCGCTGCGGATGCACGCCGACAGTTCCTTGCCGGTCAAGCCGCCTGGAGCCATGGTCAGGTTGATGAGGGCGTACAGATGATGCAGCAGGCGCTGGCCCGTGGCATCACCCGCGAGCCCGATGACGCGCGCCTGCACCTGGCGGTTGCGCTGGCATCGTCGGGCCGCAAGGATGAGGCTCGAAAGCTCTTCAGCGGGCTGCCGCCGCGCGATGGATTGGCCGATCTGGGCCGCCTGTGGCTCTTGACCCTGCGGTGACGCCCATGCAGCTTCACGAATTTCAGCACCGGCTGCTTGGGGAACGTTTGGCGTCTCATCTGCGCGCCAGTTGTGCCGCCAAGGCGCCTGATGAAAGCTGGCTGCCCTTCGAGGCCCGGCTGCTTGAGCATGCCGCAAGCCTGGTGCATGCGCTGTCGGAGTTGTACGGCCAGCGCGAGGATTTCATTGCGGTGTTGGAGCGGGTGCTGAGCACCGCGTGGCAAGGATGGGAGGCCCGCGACGCTGAGCTTCGGCAGCGCGACCATGCTTGCGAGCAAAACCCCCAGTGGTTCCAGCACCAGCGCATGCTCGGTGCGGTGTGCTACGCCGACTTGTGGGCCGGCGGCCTGCAGGGCATGCGCCGCCGCATCCCCGAACTGCAGGCCATGGGTGTCACCTACCTGCACATCATGCCGCCCTTTCTGTGCCCCGAGGGCAACAGCGACGGCGGTTATGCCGTGAGCAGCTATCGCCAAGTCAATCCACGCCTGGGCTCGATCAAAGACCTGCGCGAACTGGCTGCCGACCTGCGCCATGCCGGCATCAGCCTGTGCCTGGATTTCATCTTCAACCACACCTCCGATGAACACGATTGGGCGCGGCAGGCGGTACAGGGCGTGGCGCCCTTCGACGGTTTCTACCTGATCTACCCGGACCGCACCATGCCCGATGCGGTGGACCGCACGGTGCGCGAGATCTTCCCCGACCAGCACCCGGGTGCGTTCTCGCAACTGCCCGATGGCCGCTGGGTGTGGACCACTTTCAACAGCTTTCAGTGGGACCTGAACTACGCCAATCCATTGGTGTTCGACGCCATGGCCGGCGAGCTGCTGGCCATCGCCAACCTGGGCACTGAGATCCTGCGCATGGACGCGGTGGCCTTCGTGTGGAAGCAACTGGGCACCACCTGCGAGAACTTGCCGCAGGCCCACTTGCTGATTCGGGCCTACAACGCCCTGTGCCGCATTGCCGCGCCGAGCCTGCTGTTCAAGTCCGAAGCCATCGTTCATCCCGATGAGGTGATGCGCTACATCGATCCGCTGGAGTGTCAGCTTTCCTACAACCCGCTGCAGATGGCGCTGTTGTGGAACACCCTGGCCACACGCGAAGTCAATCTGCTGCAACAGGCCCTGGCCGACCGCCACGCCTTGCCGGCTGGCACCGCTTGGGTCAACTATGTGCGTTGCCACGACGACATCGGATGGACATTCGCCGACGAGGACGCCATTCGCATGGGCATCCATGGTCATGACCATCGGCAGTTTCTCAACCGCTACTATGTGAATCGCTTTCCCGGCAGCTTTGCGCGTGGAGTGCCCTTTCAGGACAACCCCGCCACGGGAGACTGCCGGATCAGCGGCACTTGCGCGTCCTTGTGTGGGCTGGAACAGGGCGACGAATGGGCTGTGCTCCGCATCCTGCTGCTGCACGGCGTGGCCATGTCGGCCGGCGGCATTCCACTGGTCTATCTGGGCGATGAAGTCGGAACGCTCAACGACTACGGTTACCTGCAAGACCCCGACAAGGCCGGCGACAGCCGCTGGGTGCACCGGCCCGTTCGCGATGAAGCGCTGTACCAGCAGGCGCAGGTGCCTAGCACCCAGGCCCACCGAATCCGGCAGGGCCTGCAGCGGCTGTTGGATGTGCGCCGATCAACGCCGGCGCTGGCCGGCTGTGAACTGGTGGTTTTCCACACGCACCAGCCTCAGATTCTTGGTTTCCTGCGGGGGCAGGGCGCTGACCGCATGCTGGTGTTGGCCAACTTTGCCGAGCAGACCCATCGGGTGGATGCGCCGGTGTTCAGTGCAGGCCCGCGGGTCACGGAGGACATCCTCTCGGGGCGGATGATCGAGTTGGGCGATGGTTTGAGCCTGCCGCCCTACGCCCTGTTCTGGCTGCGTTATCCCGCCTGACTCTGCGGCGCAGGACCCAAGAAAAAACCGCCTGAAGCCCAGCGCTTCAGGCGGTTTTTCTTTGATGAAGGGGAAGCCGGTTGAGGCCGGCTTCCTTTTCAATCGCGTGGCTTCAGAAGCTGTACTTCAGCGTTGCACGCGCCGAGCGGCCGTTGATCGAGCGCGCCACATACAGCGCGTTCTGGCCTTCGGCTTCCGTGTAGCCGATCTTGTTGAAGGCGTTGTTCACGCCCAGCGACAAGGTCAGGTTCTCACGGATGTCATAAGAGGCGAACAGGTTGACCACCGTGTAGGCCGGCAGCACCACCTGGTTGTCGTCCTGCGCGAACGCCTTGGCCGTACCCACGATGGAGGCGCCCACTTCGCCCGAGCCGAACTGGTAGGCCGGCGTGAACTGGTAGACGAACTTGGCCTGACGACGCGGGGTCTTGCCCTTATTGTCTCCGCTGGTGATTTCGGCATCGGTGAAGGTGCCGCCACCGGTGACGGAGATGGCGCCTGCACGCCAGCCCAACTCGGCCTCAACGCCCATGGCGTCGAAGTTGTTGCCGCGGAAGGTCTGGGTGGTGGCTTCGAAGCCGGCGTCCTCACGGGTCTTGGCGGAGAACAGCGTGATGAACGAGCTCAGGTTGCCCGAACGGTTCTTCACGCCCAGTTCCACCTGGTCGGTCTTGCCCAGCAGGCCGATGCCACGGTCAGGTGCCTGCAGCGATGAACCGCTGCTGGTGCGCGCAAACAGGGCCGTGTCCTTGGTCATGCGGTAGTTCACGCCCACGGAGTGGCTGGTCACATCACGCGTGTTGTTCACGACGGTGCGCTGTGCGGGGTCCCAACCAGCGGCCGTGCCTTCGTTGCGGGTACCGGTGGTCTTGAACTCGTCGCGACGCAGGCTGGCGTCCACGCTCCAGGGGCCGTTGTCCCAGGTGGCCGCTGCATAGGGAGCCGTCACCGCCACATCGTAGTGGTAGGTGAAGTAGCAGCAAGGACCCCAGAAGTTCGGGCCCACCGACGAGGTGGTGACCTTACCCAGGTTGTCGATCAGGCGTGCGCCGTCGCCCTTGAGTTCGATGTTGTAGCGGTTGAAGCGCCAGGTGGCACCGTCGGCTTGACGGCCAGTGAACAGGCCACCGGTCAGCGTC
Source organism: Azohydromonas lata NBRC 102462 (assembly GCA_945878385.1). Classification (GTDB taxonomy): domain Bacteria; phylum Pseudomonadota; class Gammaproteobacteria; order Burkholderiales; family Burkholderiaceae_C; genus RFTU01. The sequence goes on from CAMCTE010000013.1 coordinate 14,499, forward strand.
AAGTTGGACTGTGCGTCGAGCTTGATGGACTTCTGCAGCTTCAGGTCGTTCAGGGTGTTGCCGAAGTCGTCCAGCGAGGTGTTGAAGGTGTGGGCTGCGAACACCGGCACCGTGCCACGGTAGCCGTTGTCGATGGCGGCCTGCGTACCACCGGCCGGGAACACGCCAAAGAAGCGACCGCTGTTTTCTGCGCGGCGGAACTTGTTGGTCACCGTCAGACCATCGGCCAGCTTGAACTGGGCCTCCAGGCCGAATGCGTTGCTCTTGACGGCCAGGCCATCACGCGGGTTCACATCCACCAGGTTGCCGTTCTTGTCGCGGGCGATGTCGGACGGGAAGTTGCTGTTGATGAAGAAAGCGGTGCGGGGGTCGACACCGGCGATCGGCTTGATCGTGTTGCCGCTCAGGCTCACGGGCACCGGCAGGTAGGTCGGGGTCTTGTCGTCCAGGTTCTTGAAGGTGGCGCGGATGTAGCCGTCCTTGAAGGTCTTGGTGAGGCTGGCGCGGAACTGGCCGCCGTTCTCGACATTGATGTTGGTGTTGCGGGTGCCTTCGCCCACGCGGTTGAAGCCGCCGAGTTGGAAGGTCAGGCCTTGGGCCAGCGTGCCACCGTAGGCAAAGTCCAGGCGGTTCTGCTCGTGGTCCAGACCACGGCTGAAGGCCACGGCGCCACCGGCCTGCTTGCCCGTCTTGCTCAGGAAGTTGACGATGGCTGCAGGCGAGTTGGTGCCCAGCGTGCCGGCCGAGCCACCGCGGATGGCATCCAGAGAGTCGGTGAAGAAGTCCACGCGGGTGAACATGTCAGGCGTGGAGAAGGCTGCGTCGCCGATCAGCAGCACAGGCAGGCCATCTTCGTGGATGGACACATAACGCGAGCCGCCTGCCGAGATGGGCACGCCGCGGGCGGTGATGTTGGCGTTGCCTTCTCCGCCAGAGGACTCCGAACGCAGGCCGGGGACCGAACGCAGCACTTCGGCCGCACTTGTGGCACCGGACTTGACGATGGAGTCGGCGTCGATCGTGCTCACGGAAACCGACTGGTCCATCTTGGACTTGGCCACGGCCGTGCCGGTCACGATCACGCGGTCCAGGTTCAGACCGTCTGCGGGTGCAGCGGTCTGGGCTTGGGCTGCCATCTGGGCCAGTGCCAGGGTCAGGGCCACGGCCAAGGGGCGGGCTACGGGGTTCTTCATGGACATGTTGTCTCCTCGGCGCAGGGGCCGCATTGCGTTGAATGGTCAGGCGCACATCCGCATGCACGCAGTCGCGTTGCCGAATGGACACGGCGGGCGTGAAACCCCCATGCGCCTAATCAGCACCTGCAAATTATAGAAATCGATTGCATTGATCGCAATCGTTTGCAATGTGGTTCAACTCAGGGATATCCCTGTCTCTGATCAGAATTGCACATGGCGGGTGACAAATCTGCAGGATCGTCTGCGTCTCCAAGGGTTTTCACCTTTGGAAACGTTTTCAATGATCGGTCGACAATCGCCGGTTTCGTCCCAACCCTGCGTCACCATGTACAAGCCCATCCTTTCCCTGTCCCAGATCGTCCAGATGAATGTGGGCTTCCTGGGCTTGCAGTTCAGCTTCGGGCTGCAGCAAAGCAATATGGGCCCCATCTACAGTTATCTGGGCGCCGACGAAGCCTCCCTGCCCATCCTGTCCCTGGCCGGGCCCATCACCGGCCTCTTGGTGCAGCCGATTGTGGGGGCCATGAGCGACCGCACCTCGTCCAAACTGGGCCGGCGCACGCCTTACTTCCTGATCGGCGCCATCTTGTGCTCTCTGTCCCTGTTGGCCATGCCCTACAGCAGTGCCTTGTGGATGGCGGCCAGCCTGTTGTGGATCCTGGATGCGGCCAACAATGTGACGCTCGAACCCTACCGTGCCTATGTGAGCGACCGGCTTGAAAAGGAGCAGCACTCGCTGGGTTTCCTCTGCCAGGCAGCCTTCACCGGCCTGGCCCAAACGCTGAGTTATTTGGCGCCGTCCATCCTGGTGTACTGGTTCGGCATGGACAAGGACGCGGTGGACGAGAACAACATCCCGCACATCACCAAAATCGCCTTCATGGTCGGCGCGGTGCTGTCCATCACCACCATCCTGTTCTCGGTGCTGCGGGTCAAGGAACTGCCCCTGCCGGCCGCCGAACTGGAAAAGCTCAAGACCAAGAAGATCACCGTGGGGGAGACCTTGGCCGAAATTTGGCTGGCCATCAAGGAGATGCCCAAGCCCATGCGCCAGATGGCGGTGATGATGCTCTTCGTCTGGTACGGCTTGGCCACCTACTGGCAGTACGTGGCCTACGCCCTGGCCCGCTCGCTGTTCAACACCAACGACCCCACCAGCGAGGGCTTTCGGGATGCGGTGTTGATCAACGGCCAGATCGGTGGCTTCTACAACGCGGTGGCCTTTGCCGGCGCCTTTGCGCTGGTGCCTTTTGCGCGCCGCTTCGGGCCGCGCCTGGTGCACACGGTGTGCATGGTGCTGGCCGGTGCAGGCGTCATGATGCTGCCCGGCATCCAAGACCGCTGGCTGCTCTTCATTCCCATGATCGGCATGGGCCTGGGCTGGGCCAGTCTGATGGGCAATCCTTATGTGATGTTGGCCGGAACCGTGCCTCCCGAGCGGGTGGGTGTCTACATGGGCATCTTCAACATGTTCATCGTGATCCCCATGCTGATCAACGCGGCCACGCTGCCGCTGTTCTACAACTCGTGGCTGGGCGGTGATTCGCGCAACGCAGTCATGCTGGCCGGCGCCTTGATGGTGATCGGGGGCTTGGCCACGCTGTTGGTGAAGGTGCCGACGGAGGCGGGCAACGCGCCTGCTGCCGTGCCACAGGGCACCGGCGGCCATTGAGCCTGTCCGCTTGGACGGTCCATGAAGAAAGGGCGCCCAATGGGCGCCCTTTTGCCATCACACCGGATGCCTGATCAGGCCGGGTCGAAGGGCATGCGCACCTGACTGAGGTCCTTGCGTGTTTCCACCAGCACCAGCGGGCCTTCGTCCACCACCGCACGCGGCTTGGGGTTGCGGGGCACGTGGACCGGTTTGGGCGCATTGGCGATGGCCTCCTGCGCGGCCTGAACCTTCTGCGCGTCCGAGTGCACCCACTGCAGTCCGGCTTCGAAAGCCAGTGCCTGAAGCGCGTCAATCGGCAGCACGAAGGGTTCGGCCGATCGGGACGGTGCAGGTGCAGCGGCTGGGGCGGAAGCCGGCTCGACAGCCAGAGTCTCCATCGCGGCAGCCGTTGCCGGTGCGGCGTCCGCTGACACCGGCACAGCTGTTTGCCCGAACGCCATCGAAGTTGCAGGGCCCGCTTCTGCAGGCGGGGCTACCGCTGCACCCACCGGCGCTGCTGCCGCTAGGGATTGGTCAGCTGTACCGGCCTGAGCAGTGGCTGCCACATCCGTGGTGGTCTCCGCGCCTTCCAGGCCGGTGTCCAAGCCTTGCTCGGCGCCATCACGGTTGCGGCCACGCCCACCACGGCGGCGACGGCGGCGGCCGTCTCCACCTTCACTGGCCTCAGTGCCATCCGGACCGTCCGTGCCTTCCGGGCGGTCTGCACTGCGTGCGGCTTGGTCTTGCCTTTCGAACGGTGCTGCCGGCACGCCCACGGTCGCTCCAGCCACCGCACTTGATGGCAGCGCTGTCTCGTCCATCGGCTCGGTGCGGGCTTCACTGCGGCCCTCACTGCGGCCTTCCACACGGCCTTCACCGCGGCGCTCGCCCCGGCGGTCCCTGCGCTCGCGGCGCTCGGTGCCGCGGGTTTCGTCGCCCTCGCGGGCCACATCCGGTGCGCCGTCGCGCCGTGCCTCGGAGCGGCGGTCCGACCGGCCTTCGCGGTTTTCTCTGCCCTCCGGCTTGGCCTTGTTGCCGTCCGCCGACTCCGCGCGGGCTTCGGTCCGTCCGTCGCGCCCATCGCGTCCTGCGCGCCGGCCTTCACCGCGTCCACCGCGGCGGCCATCGCGGCCATCCTTGCGGTCGCGGCCCGTGCCGCCCGTGCCGGCGGCAATGCCAGCCTCAGCAGCAGCGGTGGCGCTGGCGGCAGATGCCGCCGGCGCCGGTGCAGGCGCACCGCCGAAGATGCGCTTGACCCAGCCAAAGAAACCACCTGATGACGGGGCAGAGGCCGACGGCGCCGCGGCCGCCGGTGCGGCTGAGCGGACTGCCGAAGCGCTGGCCGAGGAGGCGGGTGCCGCAGCCGCCGGGGTCGGCGCGGGTGCGACCGGCGTGGGCGCCGGCTCATCACGGATCACGCCCTTGATCACCGGCTCCTGCTTGGCCTTGGCCTTCTCGCGGCGCGTCACTTCCACTTGATCCGAAGGCTCCTCGATCATCGTGTACGAGGCGCGGAACGATTCCAGGCGCGGGTCGTCGTGGCGCAGGCGCTCCAGTCGGTAGTTCGGAGTCTGCAGGTGCGGGTTGGGGATCAGCAGCACATTCACGCGCTGCTTCAACTCGATGCGCGAAATCTCCTGGCGCTTCTCGTTCAGCAGGAAACTCACCACCTCCACCGGCACCTGCACATGCACGGCTGCGGTGTTGTCCTTCATCGACTCTTCCTGCACCATGCGCAGGATCTGCAGCGCCGAGCTTTCGGTGTCGCGGATGTGGCCGGTGCCCTGGCAGCGCGGGCAGGTGATGTGCGAGCCTTCGCTGAGCGCCGGGCGCAGGCGCTGGCGCGACATCTCCAGAAGGCCGAACTTGCTGATGGTGGAGAACTGCACGCGCGCGCGGTCTTGGCGCAGCGCATCCTTGAGGCGCTGTTCCACATCGCGGCGGTTCTTGCTCTCCTCCATGTCGATGAAGTCGACGACGATCAGGCCGCCGAGGTCGCGCAGGCGCATCTGGCGCGCGATCTCATCGGCCGCTTCCAGGTTGGTGCGGGTGGCGGTCTCTTCGATGTCGCCTCCGCGCGTGGCGCGCGCGGAGTTCACGTCGATGGACACCAACGCCTCGGTGTGGTCGATCACGATGGCGCCGCCCGAGGGCAGGTTCACCGTGCGGCTGAAGGCCGTCTCGATCTGGTTCTCGATCTGGAAGCGCGAGAACAGCGGTGCGTCGTCCCGGTAGCGCTTCACGCGATGCCCCTGGTCGGGCATCACGTGGTTCATGAACTGGTGGGCCTGCTCGAAGATGTCATCGGTGTCGATCAGGATCTCGCCGATGTCCGAGGTGAAGTAGTCGCGGATGGCGCGGATCACCAGGGAGCTTTCCTGGTAGATCAGGTAGGCACCCTTGCCCGCCTTGCCGGCTTCGTCGATGGCCGACCACAACTTCAGCATGTAGTTCAGGTCCCACTGCAGCTCGGCGGCGCTGCGGCCGATGCCGGCGGTGCGGGCGATCAGGCTCATCCCTTTCGGGTAGTCGAGCTGATCCATGTTCTCCTTGAGCTCTTCCCGGTCGTCGCCCTCGATGCGGCGGCTGACGCCACCGCCCCGAGGGTTGTTGGGCATGAGCACCAGGTAGCGGCCGGCCAGCGAGATGAAGGTGGTGAGCGCCGCACCCTTGTTGCCGCGCTCTTCCTTTTCCACCTGCACCAGCAGTTCGGTGCCGTTGGAGATGACATCCTGGATCTTGGCGTCTCGAACCGAAACACCGGCCTTGAAATACTCCTTGCCGATCTCCTTGAAGGGCAGAAAGCCGTGGCGGTCTTCGCCGTAGTCGACGAAGCAGGCCTCCAGCGAAGGCTCCACCCGCGTGACCACGGCCTTGTAGATGTTGCCCTTGCGCTGTTCGCGCCCTTCAATTTCGGTTTCGAAGTCGAGGAGTTTCTGTCCCTCGACGATGGCCAGACGCCGCTCTTCCGGCTGCGTGGCATTGATCAGCATGCGCTTCATGTGCACTCCCGCAGCATGCGCCCCGAACCCTCCCGAAGGAGGGGCCCGACCACATGCCGCCCGCGCCGTCGCGGTGGATCAACCGGCGACGGCGATGGTGGCTCCCGTGCGCTTTGGGGGCATGCTTCGCATGACCTGCCCGCCGCGCGCGGCAACCGCTCGATGCACGAGCGACACGGAAAAACCCGAAAGGAATCGCCCTGGGCTGCGCTGCTCGGGTGGGCCTGTCGGCCTACGCCCGGGTAATCAGCAGCAGTGGGGCAGCGAGCGCCAGGAGGCCGGTGGCACCGTCAGCCGGGGGTTCATGCGTTCCACCGGTGCGCACCGTCCGGCAACGCGCATCAGGGCCGGCGTGCGAGGCCCACGGGGTGGGACTCGGAGGCAGGCAGCGCATCCAGGGGGTGGCGGGGAACCGCAGGATCGGCGGCATGGGCATCGGGCTCTTGGAGCAGGGCGCCTGCTTCATCAACTGACAAAGCAGGCAGCCGAAAACCTTGGTCGGTTGCGCAGAAGAGGGGCTGATGGCATCAACACCGCGCCGGCGCAGGGTTCTTCTGTGGTGGCTCTTCCGACGGCTGCACTGCACTGCCGGCTCACTTGGGGAGACGGCCCGCACAGCGCCTGCCGGCGTTGCATCACCCTTGTGGACTTGCGTCCGTTTGCCACGACCAGGGAAGAGGTGCCCGGGTAAACTCCCAAAAAATCAAGCACTTGCTTTCCACTCTTATACCCAACGGTACGCAGACGTGACGGTCCCGATTATAGGCCAACCGGCCGTGCGCCAGGTGGTGGTCGATGAGGCCGGGGAAGGGCAACGGCTGGACAATTTCCTCATCCGGCACCTCAAGGGGGTGCCCAAGACCCATGTCTACCGCATCATCCGTTCTGGCGAGGTGCGGGTGAACAAGGCGCGCGCGCAGGCGGAAACCCGCCTAGCGCCTGGCGACACGGTGCGCATTCCACCCGTGCGCATGGCCCAGCCCCCAGAAACCACCGCCGGTCCTGGCGCCGCGCAACCAGCCATTTCGGGCAGCGCGCCCGTGCCAGCGCGTGAATTCCCGGTGCTGTTTGAAGACGACGCGGTGCTGGCCATTGCCAAACCGGCCGGCGTGGCCGTGCACGGCGGCTCGGGCGTGGCACACGGCGTGATCGAGCAGTTGCGCCAAGCGCGGCCCAGCGCTCGCTTCCTTGAATTGGTGCACCGCCTGGACAAGGAAACTTCGGGCGTGCTGCTGTTGGCCAAGAAGCGCAGTGCGCTGGTGCACCTGCAAGACCAGTTCCGCCGAAGCGCCGGGCAGCAGGGCGTGCACAAGGTGTATGCGGCGCTGGTGTGGGGTCAGTGGCCGGCCCGGCAGAAGGTGGTGGACCTTGCGCTGCACAAAACTTTGGATGCTGCGGGCGAGCGCCATGTGCGGGTGGTGCAAGCCGACCACCCGGACGGGCGCCGCTCGATCTCATTGGTGCGGGTGATGCAGTCGTGGCCGGCCTGCGACGCGGTGGAGGCCCCGCACGAGGCAGTGAGCCTGCTGGATGTGACGCTCAAAACAGGGCGTACCCACCAGATTCGTGTGCACCTGTCGCACCACGGGCACGCTATCGTAGGCGACCCCAAATACGGTGATTTCAACCGCAACCGCCAGTGGGCGCGGGGTCCGCTGCGCTTTGCGCGAATGTTCCTGCACGCGCGGGAAATCGGCTTCGACCATCCCGTCAGTGGGCAGCGCTTGTCCCTGGAGGCGCCCATTCCGCAGGATTGCGCCACACTCTTGGCCCGCCTCTCCCTGTAGGCCTGCACCCACTGCGTGGCCCCTGTTGCCCAACCCAACCCGCTCCCATGAACCGACCACAGCAATTCGACCTCATCGTCTTTGATTGGGACGGCACCCTCTTCGACTCCACCGCGCTCATCGTGCGTTGTATCCAGAACGCCTGCATCGATTTGGATGTGGCCGTGCCCAGCGCCGAACGCGCGGCCTATGTGATCGGCCTGGGCCTGCGCGATGCGCTCGAACATGCGGTGCCCGACCTGCCTGCGCAGCGCTATGGCGAATTGGCCCAGCGCTACCGCCACCACTACATCGCCAGCCAGCACGAACTCAGCCTGTTCGAGGGCACACTGGAAATGCTGCGTGAGCTCAAGACCCGCCACCACTGGCTGGCTGTGGCCACCGGTAAAGGGCGCCAGGGTCTGAACGAAGCGCTGGCGCATTCGGACCTTTCAGGCATGTTCGACGGCACCCGCACGGCCGACGAGACGGCTTCGAAGCCGCACCCCCGCATGTTGCTGGAATTGATCGACCAGTTCGGTGTGCGCGCCGAGCGCACCCTGATGATCGGGGCCACCACGCACGACCTCCAACTGGCACAAAACGCCGGTACGGCCAGCGTGGGCGTGAGCTTCGGCGCGCACGACCATGAAGCCTTCGGGCCATTCGAGCCGCGGCATGTGGCGCACTCCACCGCCGAACTGCACCGCTGGTTGCGCGAGCACGCCTGAGGCGCCGTGTCTGACTTGAAGGCCACCGCGCAGCCGCCTTCGGGCCCATCGGCCGGGCCGGTGGACCTGTGTGCCTGCAGTGAACTGGCCGAGCGGGGACAGGCCTACAGTTTCGAGGTGCGGTGGCGCGGTGAGTTGGTGCGTGCCTTTGCGATGCGCTTTGAGGGCCAGGTGGTCGCCTACCTCAACCGATGCGCCCATGTGCCGGCGGAGATGGATTGGAACCCTGGTGAGTTCCTCGACGCCGACCGCCGCTTCATTCTGTGTTCGATCCACGGTGCGTCCTACGACCCCCTCAACGGTCGCTGCGCCGGCGGCCCCTGTGGCCGCGGGCAGCTCGTTGCCTTGACCGTCAGGGAAGAAGACGGTCGGGTCGCTTGGTATCCTTC
>CAMCTE010000014.1 GCA_945878385.1 Azohydromonas lata NBRC 102462
CCTTGAAGGCCATCGACAACCTCAAGAAGATCAAGCCCGCCCCACTGGGCTCGGCCAAGGAGGCTGCGCGCATCCAGGCCGCCAACTATGAGGAGCATCTGGGGCTGTTGGCCGAATGCGACCTGATCATCGAGGCCATTGCCGAGCGCATGGACTGGAAGCTGGACCTGTATTCCAAGATTGCCGCGCACATCGCGCCGCATGCGATCGTGGCGTCCAACACATCGGGCCTGTCGATCACCAAGCTGTCGGAAGCGCTGCCTGAAGACTTGCGCCCGCGCTTTTGCGGTATCCACTTTTTCAACCCGCCGCGCTACATGGCGCTGGTGGAATTGATCCCCACGCCTTCCACGAAGCCAGAAATCCTGGACCAACTGGAGAGCTTCTCCACCACCACCCTGGGCAAGAGCGTGGTGCGGGCCAAGGACACGCCCAACTTCATCGCCAACCGCGTGGGCATCGCAGGCATGCTGGCCACGATGACCGAGGCGCAGAAGTTCGGACTGAGCTATGACGTGGTGGACGACCTCACCGGCAAGAAGATGGGCCGGGCCTCATCGGGCACCTTCCGGACCGCCGATGTGGTGGGCCTGGACACCATGGCGCACGTGATCAACACGCTGCAGACCACGCTGTCGCCCGAGACCGACCCCTTCTACGGCAACTTCGGCACGCCCGAAGTGCTGCAGGGCTTGATCAAAGCCGGCGCGCTGGGCCAGAAGACCAAGGCGGGCTTCTACAAGAAGGACGGCAAGGCCATCCTGCGACTGGACCCGGCCACCCAGCAGTATGTGCCCTCCACCGGCAAGGCCGACCCCTTGGTGGAGCGCATGCTCAAGAAGGCACCGGCCGAGCGCCTGAAAATGCTGCGCGAAAGCAGCAACCCGCAGGCGCAATTCGTGTGGTCCATCCTGCGCGACGGCTTCCACTATGCAGCGGTGCACCTGCAGACGGTGGCCGAATGCGCACGCGATGTGGACTATGCGATGCGCTGGGGCTTTGGCATGAAGCAGGGCCCCTTCGAGCTGTGGCAGGAAGCGGGCTGGCTGCAGGTGGCGCAGTGGATCAAGGAAGACATCGAATCGGGCAAGGCCCTGTGTGCAGCGCCGTTGCCTTCATGGGTGTTCGAGGGGCCGGTGGCGCAAGCCGGTGGCGTGCACACGGCTGAAGGCTCGTTCAGTCCGGCCTCCGGCCGTTTTGTGGGTGTCAGCACCTTGCCGGTTTACGCGCGGCAGTTGGTCCCGGAAACCGTCAAGGGTTCGACGGTTGTGGATCCCTTGAAGGCCGGTACACAGCTCTTCAAGAACGACGAAGTACGGGTGTGGACGCTGGACGGCGAGGTGGTGATCGCCAGCATCACGGCCAAGTTGCACCTGATCAGCCCGGAAGTGACCGAGGGCCTGCTCAAGGCGGTGGAGTTGGCCGAGACCTCGCACAAGGCGATGGTGATCTGGTCGCCCGACGAGGTGTTCTCGGCCGGCGCGAACCTGGAGTCGCTGATGCCGGTTTACATGAAGGCGGGATCCAAAGGCATCGCACCCGAGGAGAAGAAACTGCAGGACTTGATGCTGCGCATCCGCTATGCACAGGTGCCGGTGGTCGCAGCCATGAGGGGGCTGGCCTTGGGTGGCGGCTGTGAACTGGCCGTGCATTGCGCGCGGCGCGTGGCGCACATGGAGTCGTATGTGGGCCTGGTGGAAGTGGGCGTGGGCCTGCTGCCCGGGGCCGGCGGCCTGACCTACATCGCCCGCCGCGCAGCCGAAATGGCCGCAGCCGGCAATTCGGGCGCCGACATCTTCGCCTTCTTGAAAGATGGCTTCACTTCGGCGGCCATGGCCAAGGTGGGCACTTCGGCCCTGGAAAGCCGCGACATCGGCTACCTGCTGGATTCGGATGTGATCGTGGCCCACAAAGACGAACTGCTCTTCGTGGCGCTTCAGCAGGCGCGTGCCATGGCCGACAGCGGCTACCGTGCGCCACCCAAGGCCCTGTTCCCGGTGGCGGGCCGCAACGGCGTGGCCACCATCCAGGGGCAACTGGCCAATATGCGCGATGGTGGATTCATCAGCGCGCACGACTTCCACATTGCCAAGCTGATCGCCGAAGTGGTGTGCGGCGGTGATGTGGACGCCGGCTCCATGGTGACCGAGGACTACCTGATGACGCTGGAGCGCGAGCGCTTCTGCGCCCTGCTCGACCACCCCAAGACGCAGGAACGCATCATGGGGATGCTGTCCACCGGCAAGCCGGTTCGCAACTGATTCGGGAGATCAAGATGACCAAGCAGATGACAGACGCCTATATCGTGGCGGCCACGCGAACCCCGATCGGCAAGAGCGGCCGTGGGGTGTTTCGCAATACCCGACCCGACGACCTGTTGGTGGCCGCGTTGCAGGGCGCGATGGCCCAGGTGCCCACGCTGGACCCCAAGGCCATTGAAGACGCCATCATCGGCTGCGCGATGCCCGAAGGCGAGCAGGGCCTGAATGTGGCGCGCATTGCCGCCTTGTTGGCCGGCTTGCCGAATTCGGTGGGCGGTGTGACGGTCAACCGCTTCTGCGCTTCGGGCCTGACGGCCCTGCAGATGGCCGCCGACCGCATCCGAGTGGGCGAGGCCGATGTGATGATTGCCGGCGGTTGCGAAAGCATGAGCATGGTGCCGATGACCGGCAACAAGCCCTCCTTCAACCCGTCCGTGTTCTTCAAGGATGAGAATGTGGGCATCGCCTACGGCATGGGCATGACCGCTGAGAAGGTGGCGCAGCAGTGGAAGGTTTCCCGCGAAGACCAGGACGCCTTTGCCCTGGCATCGCACCAGAAAGCCTTGGCCGCCATTGCCGCCGGTGAGTTCGCCGACGAGATCACGCCGGTGGAGGTGGTGGACCGTTCGCCCGATCTGAGTGGCGGCGGTGTGATTGAAAAGCGCCGCACGGTGAGCATCGACGAAGGTCCGCGCGCCGATACCTCGCTCGAAGGCTTGGGCAAGTTGAAGGCGGTGTTCGCAGCCAAGGGCTCGGTCACGGCGGGCAACAGTTCGCAGACCAGCGACGGTGCCGGTGCGCTCATCGTGGCCAGCGAGGCCGCCTGCAAGCGCTTTGACTTGAAGCCGCTGGCCCGCTTCGTGAGCTTTGCTTCGCGCGGGGTGCCGCCGGAGATCATGGGCATCGGCCCGATCGAAGCCATTCCTGCGGCTCTGCGCTATGCCGGCCTGAAGCAGGACGACATGGGCTGGATCGAACTGAACGAAGCCTTTGCCGCGCAGGCCTTGGCCGTACTCAATGCCCTGCAGATCGACCGCAGCCGTGTCAACCCCATGGGCGGCGCCATTGCCCTGGGCCATCCGCTGGGCGCCACCGGCGCCATCCGTGCGGCCACCGTGGTGCACGCCCTGCACCGCAAGAACCTGAAGTACGGGATGATTACGATGTGCGTGGGCACCGGCCAGGGGGCTGCGGGCATCATCGAGCGTATTTGAAAGGGCCAGGGCATGAGCATCAAGACGGGTTTGGTCAATGGCGTGGCGACGATCGAGATCGCACGCCCGGAAAAGAAGAACGCCCTGACGATGGCGATGTACGAGGAGATGGCTGCGGCCCTCAAGGCAGCAGGCGAGAATCCGACCGTGCGCGCCGTGCTGTTCGCCGGTCAGCCCGGCATCTTCACCTCGGGCAACGACCTGGAAGACTTCATGCAGCGCCCACCGCAAGGCATGGATTCACCCGTCTTCCGCTTCATGAAGGCCCTGCTGGACTGCGAAAAGCCGGTGGTGGTGGCGGTGACCGGTGCGGCCATCGGCATCGGCACCACGATGCTGCTGCACTGTGACCTGGTGTACGTGGCCGACAACGCCCGCTTGGCCATGCCTTTCGTGAGCCTGGGTCTGGTACCGGAATACGCCTCCAGCCTGTTGGTGCCCGCCCTGATGGGTCCGCGCAAGGCCGCAGAAAAACTGCTGCTGGGCGACCCCTTCACCGCCGAAGAAGCGGTGGAATGCGGCATTGCCAATGCGGTGCTGCCCGCCGATGAGGTACTGCCACACGCCCGTCGGGTGGCCGAGCGGTTCAGTTCCTTGCCGCCTTCGGCGGTCAAGCAATCCAAGCAGCTGATGAAGCGCTGGACAGGCGAGCAGGTGATGGGCGCCTTGGCTGCGGAAGCGGAAGTGTTTGGCAAGGCCCTGCGCAGCCCCGAAGCGCGCGAGGCGTTTCAGGCCTTCTTCGAGAAGCGCAAGCCGGACTTCAGCAAGTTCTGATCAGCCTGGCGTGATCATCACGCCGGCGGCACCGGCCGGGGCTTGCCGCTCTCATCGGTGGCCACATAGGTGAGGGTGGCTTCGGTCACCTTCACTGCGTATTCGCCCCCGTCGCGAAGCCGCTGCGCATACACCTCCACATTCACCGTGATGGAGGTGTGGCCCACGCGCACGATCTCGGCATAGAAGCTCAACAGGTCGCCCACCTTCACCGGCTGCTTGAAGATGAACTGGTTCACCGCCACGGTGGCCAGGCGCCCGCGGGCGCGGCGCACCGGCAGTACGGCGCCGGCCAAGTCCACCTGCGCCATCACCCAGCCGCCGAAGATATCGCCGTTGGCGTTGCAGTCGGCGGGCATGGGAATCACGCGCAGAACCAGTTCCTTGTCGGTGGGCAGCTTGACGGGCTCGCCGGTCTGGCGCGGGTCGGTGGTGGCGGATTGGGTCATGGCGCAAGCATAGCGCCGCGCTTCGGGGCGAGAATGCCCGCATGCGCGGACTGGCACACGGATCTTCTTCAGACACCCCTCAAGCGGGCCTTCCTCAACACCGCCGGTCGGACTGGGGCACCCTCCAGCGGCTCTTTCCCTATCTGTGGCGCTACCGCTGGCGCGTGGGCGCGGCCCTGGCCTTCATGGTGGCGGCCAAGCTGGCCAACGTGGGCGTGCCCGTGCTGCTCAAGCATCTGGTGGACAACCTCAGCATCAAACCCGGTGACCCCCAGGCCCTGCTGGTGGTGCCGGCGGGCCTGCTGCTGGCCTATGGCCTGCTGAGGCTGTCGACCTCGCTGTTCACGGAACTGCGCGAACTCATCTTCGCCAAGGCCACCGAGGGCACCGCCCGCAGCCTGAGCCTGCAGGTGTTCAACCATCTGCATGGCATGAGCCTGCGCTTTCACCTGGAGCGCCAGACGGGCGGCATGACGCGCGACATCGAGCGCGGCACCCGCGCGGTGCATTCGCTGGTGTCGTATTCGCTCTACAGCATCCTACCCACCATCATCGAGGTGGCCCTGGTGCTCACCCTGCTGGCGGTGCAGTTCGATTCCCTGTTCGCCTGGATCACGGTGGCCGCGCTCGTGGTGTACGTGTTCTTCACCTTCAAGGTCACCGAGTGGCGCACCCAATACCGCCGCGAGATGAACGAGATGGATTCGAAGGCCCACACCAAGGCCATCGATTCGTTGCTGAACTACGAGACGGTCAAGTACTTCAACAACGAGCAGTGGGAGGCGCGCCGCTACGACGAGAGCCTGGAGCGGCTGCGCAAGGCGGCGCTGAAGAGCCAGACCACGCTGAGCATCTTGAATACGGGCCAGCAGTTGATCATTGCCGCAGCCCTGGTGCTGATGCTGTGGCGCGCCACGCAAGGTGTGGTGGACGGGCGGCTGACGCTGGGCGACCTGGTGATGATCAACGCCTTCATGATCCAGCTGTACATCCCGCTGAACTTCCTGGGCGTGATCTACCGCGAGATCAAGCAGGCCCTGACGGACCTGGACAAGATGTTCGGGCTGTTGGAGCGGGAACGCGAAGTGGCCGATGCGCCGGGTGCGGCCGACCTTCAGGTTCACCAGGGCCATGTGCGATTTGAAAATGTCACCTTCGGCTATGACGCCAGCGCCCCCGCGGCCACTGCCAGCGGCTCGCCCTCGGCTGCTGTTCCAGGCCGAACCATCCTGCGCGAAGTGTCGTTCGAGATTCCACCGGGCAAGACGGTGGCGGTGGTGGGATCTTCGGGTGCGGGCAAGAGCACCCTGGCACGGTTGATGTTCCGTTTCTACGATGTGGGCGGTGCCGGGGGGGCGGGCCGCATCACGATCGACGGCCAGGATATTCGCAGCGTCACCCAGGCTTCGCTGCGCCGCGCCATCGGCATCGTGCCGCAGGACACGGTGCTGTTCAACGACACGGTGGAGTACAACATTGCCTACGGTCAACCCGGGGCGGGGCGCGCCGAGGTGGAGGCCGCTGCGCGGGCAGCGCGCATCCACGACTTCATCGCCTCCACCCCCAAGGGCTACGACACCATGGTGGGTGAGCGCGGCCTGAAGCTCTCTGGTGGCGAAAAGCAGCGCGTGGCCATTGCCCGCACCTTGCTGAAGAACCCACCGATCCTGATTTTTGATGAGGCCACCTCGGCGCTGGATTCGGCCAATGAACGCGCCATCCAAGCCGAGCTGCGCAGCGCGGCGCAGGGCAAGACGACCTTGGTGATCGCCCACCGCCTGTCCACCGTGGTGGACGCGCATGAAATTCTGGTGATGGATGGCGGGCGCATCATCGAGCGGGGCCACCATGAGCAACTGCTGGCCCTGGGCGGGCGCTATGCTTCGATGTGGGCCCTGCAGCGCAGCGGGGCGCAGGAGTAGCAAGGGCCGTGCGCTGCCCGCAGGGCGCGGCACCGGCCCACCACCAACCCCATGGAAACCAAGTGGCTTGAAGACTTCGTGAGCCTGGCCGAGACGCGCAGCTTCTCGCGCTCGGCTCAGCTGCGCCATGTCACGCAGCCGGCGTTTTCACGCCGCATCCAGGCCCTGGAGGCCTGGGCGGGGGTGGATTTGGTTGACCGGTCTTCCTACCCCACGCGGCTCACGCCGGCCGGCGAGTTGCTGCATTCGCAGGCACTGGAAATCCTGGGGGCGCTGCAGAGCGCGCGGCACCTGGTGCGCAGCCACCAGGGCGATTCGGCCGATGTCATCGAATTCGCCGTGCCCCACACCCTGGCCTTCACCTTCTTCCCGCACTGGTTGATGGACCTGCAGGCGCACTTCGGCCCCATCAAGAGCCGCCTGACCGCGCTGAATGTGCACGACGCCGCGATGCGATTGTCCGAGGGCGGCTGCGACCTTTTGATCGCATACCACCACCCGTCGCAACCCCTGCAGCTCAACCCCGAGCGTTACGACATGCTGGTGCTGGGCCGAGAATCCTTGGCGCCTTTCAGTTGTGCCGACGCGCGCGGGCGACCGCTGTACAGCCTGCCCGGCGAAAAAGGCGGTCGCATTCCCTTTCTGAACTATGCGCCGGGCGCCTATCTGGCGCGTTTGGTCGATTTGATCCTCAAGGAATCGCCCCAGGCGGCGGAACTGGACCCGGTGTACGAAACCGATATGGCCGAGGGCCTGAAGGCCATGGCCATCGAGGGGCATGGCCTGACCTTTCTGCCCCTGGGTTCGGTGCAGAAGGAATTGCGCGCCAGCCGCCTGGTGGAAGCCGCACACGAGGACAGTTTTCGGCTGACGATGGAGGTGCGCATCTACCGGGAGCGCCCGGGTGTGGGCGGTGCCCGGGCGACCAAGGCGGCCGCTCAGGGTCTGTGGGCATATCTCCAGGCGCCGCGCCGTCCCTAGAAGGCTCATTCCGAGTTTCGCTTCTCCTTCTCCCCACCCTTTTCAGGAGCATTCATGAAGAAGTCCCTCATCCTGGCCGCCGCCCTGGCTGCCACCACCGGTCTGGCCCAGGCCGATACCCTCAAGAAGATCAAGGATTCCGGTGCCGTCACCATGGGTGTGCGCGAATCCTCCGGCGCCCTGAGCTTCACGCTGGGCGACGGCAAGTTCGCCGGCTTCCATGTGGAGGTGTGCCAGCGCGTGCTGGGCGACATCCAGAAGTCCCTGGCCCTGCCCAAGCTGGATGTGAAGTTCCAGGTGGTGACCTCGCAGAACCGCCAGCCCCTGGTGCAGAACGGCACCGTGGACATCGAGTGCGGCTCCACCACCAACAACGCCAACCGCCAGAAGGATGTGGCCTTTGCAGTGACCACCTTCGTGGAGGAAGTTCGCATGGCGGTGAAGGCCAATTCGGGCATCACCTCGGTCAACCAGCTCAACGGCAAGAAGGTGGCCACCACCACCGGCACCACCTCGGTGCAGCATTTGCGCCGCCATGAGCGCGCCAACGGCGTGAACTTTGATGAAGTGTTCGGCAAGGACCATGCCGACAGCTTCCTGCTGCTGGAAAGCGGCCGCGCCGACGCCTTCGTGATGGACGGTCAGATCTTGGCGGGCAATATCGCCAAGGCCAAGGCCCCCGGTGATTTCCGCATCGCCGGTGAGGTGCTCAGTGTCGAGCCCATTGCCATCATGTTCCGCAAGGACGACCCGGCCTTCAAGAAGGCGGTGGACGACAGCATCGTGGCGATGATCAAGTCGGGCGATTTGGCCAAGCTCTACGACAAGTGGTTCATGCAGCCGATTCCCCCGGCCAACACGGCCCTGCGCCTGACGGCATCGGACGCCACCAAGGCGGCCTGGGCCGAGCCCAACGACCGCCCGATGGAGGCTTACGCCAAGAAGTGAGTGGCTGAGCCCAGGGCCTGTCGGTCCTGGGAAGCGACCACCGTCAAGCCCGGCCATGCCGGGCTTTTTTCTGACGATGCCCGCGGCTCACCGGATGGGGAAGGCCACCGCTCAAGGCTATAGTGCGGCGCTTGCAAGGGAGCGAGCGTGGCCACTTGGGATTGGCAAGTTTTTTGCCGTGACACCGTCACCGGCGATCCGCAAAGCGGGTGCTTCGGCCAGGGCGGCGACATCACCTACCTGGACTGGATGCTCTCGGCCTGGGGCTGGACGCTTTCGGTGGCCGGCTTCTCGCTGATCGTGGCGCTCACCGTGGGCTCGCTCATGGGCATTGCCCGCACCACGCCCTCGCGGGCCTTGGTGTTCATCGGCAACGCCTGGACCGAACTGTTCCGCAACATCCCGCTGCTGGTGCAGATCTTCCTGTGGTACCACGTGGTGCCTTCACTGATTCTGCCGCTGCGCGAGGTGCCCAGCTTCGTGCTGGTGGTGCTGGCCCTGGGTTTCTTCACCAGCGCGCGCATTTCAGAGCAGGTGAAGGCGGGCATCCAGAGCATTCCGCGGGGACAGCGTTATGCCGGCCTGGCCGTGGGCCTGACCCTGCCGCAGACCTACCGCTATGTGCTGCTGCCGGTGGCCTTTCGGGTGGTGATTCCGCCACTGACCAGCGAGTCGATGAACATCGTGAAGAACTCGTCGGTGGCGTTTGCGGTGTCCATTGCCGAACTCACGCTCTTTGCCCTGCAGGCCCAGGAAGAGACCTCGCGTGGGGTGGAAATCTATCTGGCGGTCACAGGGGCCTATTTCGTTTCGGCTTTTGCGGTGAACCGACTGGCCCTGTTCATCGAGCAGCGGGTGCAGATTCCCGGCACGCTGGGAGCCGCACGATGACGCTGGATTTCGGTTTCCTCACCTGGCAACTGCTGTCGAGCTATGTGCTCAAGGGGCTGATCTTTTCGGTGCAGCTCACCCTGGTGGCCATGATCGGGGGTGTTGCGCTGGGCACGGTGATTGCGCTGATGCGCTTGTCGGGCAAGCCCTGGCTGGCGGTGCCGGCGGCAGCTTATGTGAACACCCTGCGCTCGATTCCGCTGGTGATGGTGATCCTGTGGTTCTTCCTGCTGATCCCGTTGGTCACGGGCAAGCCATTGGGTGCCGAGTGGTCGGCGGTCATCACCTTCACCGTGTTCGAGGCGGCCTATTACTCGGAGATCATGCGCGCGGGTATCCAAAGCGTGCCGCGCGGGCAGGTGCATGCGGGCTACGCGGTGGGCATGACCTATGGGCAGACGATGCAGTTGGTCGTGCTGCCGCAGGCCTTCCGCAACATGCTGCCGGTGCTGCTGACCCAGACCATCATCCTGTTTCAGGACACCTCGCTGGTGTATGCCATCGGTGCGTATGACCTGCTCAAGGGCTTCGAGGTGGCGGGCAAGAACTTCAACCGACCGGTGGAAACCTACCTGGTGGCCACGGTGGTGTATTTCGCCATCTGTTTTTCGCTGTCGATGCTGGTGCGTCGGCTGCAGGCGCGCATTCAAATCATCAGGTGAGGCCATGATCAAGATCGACCATGTGAGCAAGTGGTACGGCAGTTTTCAGGTGCTGACCGACTGCACCACCTCCATCGCCAAGGGCGAGGTGGTGGTGGTGTGCGGGCCTTCAGGCTCGGGCAAAAGCACCCTGATCAAGACGGTCAATGCGCTGGAGCCCATCCAGAAAGGCGACATCGTGGTGGACGGCGTGAGCATCTCCGCCCCCGGCACCGACCTGCCCAAGCTGCGCAGCCGGGTGGGGATGGTGTTCCAACACTTCGAACTGTTCCCGCACCTGTCGGTGACGGAGAATCTGACCCTGGCGCAGATCAAGGTGTTGGGCCGCAGCAAAGACGAGGCCATGGCGCGCGGCCTGAAGATGCTGGACCGGGTGGGCCTGATGGCGCACAAGGACAAGTTCCCGGGGCAGATCTCCGGCGGTCAACAGCAGCGCGTGGCCATTGCGCGTGCGCTGTCGATGGACCCCATCGTGATGCTGTTCGATGAGCCGACTTCGGCGCTCGACCCCGAAATGGTGGGCGAGGTGCTGGACGTAATGGTGAGCCTGGCTCAGGAGGGCATGACCATGATGGTGGTCACGCACGAGATGGGCTTTGCCCGCAAGGTCAGCCACCGGGTGATCTTCATGGACGCCGGCCGCATTGTGGAAGACTGCAGCAAGGACGAGTTCTTCGGGCGCCCGGAGGCGCGCAGCGACCGCGCGCGCGACTTCCTGTCCAAGATCCTGCAGCACTGAAGGCGGCGGCCGGCCGCGCGACAATGGCGGCATGAACGAACTCGTCATCACCCGCCCCGACGACTGGCACCTGCACCTGCGCGACGGCGCCGCCATGGCCGATGTGGTGCCCCACACCGCGCGGCAATTCGGTCGTGCCATCGTCATGCCCAACCTCAAGCCGCCGGTGACCACCGCCGCGCAGGCCGTGGCCTACCGCCAGCGCATTGAAGCCGCCGTGCCCGAGGGTCTGAAGTTCACGCCTTTGATGACGCTGTACCTGACCGACAACCTGCCGCCTGATGAGATCAAGCGGGCCCAGGACGCGGGTGTGGTGGCCCTGAAGCTGTACCCGGCTGGTGCCACCACCAACAGCGACGCGGGTGTCACCGACATCCGCAAGACCTACAAGACACTCGAAGCCATGCAGCGCGAGGGCCTGCTGTTTCTGGTGCACGGCGAGGTGACGGATTCCGACATCGACCTCTTCGACCGCGAGGCGGTGTTCATCGACCGGGTGCTGCAGCCCTTGCGGCGCGACTTCCCGGAGCTCAAGATCGTCTTTGAACACATCACCACCAAGGAAGCCGCACAGTATGTGGCGCAGGCCGATGCACGCATGGGCGCCACCATCACCGCCCACCATTTGCTTTACAACCGCAATGCGCTGTTCCAGGGCGGAATTCGCCCTCACTACTACTGCCTGCCGGTATTGAAGCGCGAAAAACATCGCCGGGCCCTGGTGGCTGCGGCCACCGGCGGCAATGCCCGCTTCTTTCTGGGCACCGACAGCGCGCCGCACCCTTCACAACTGAAGGAACATGCCAGTGGTTGTGCCGGTTGCTACACCGCGCTGTCGGCGCTGGAACTGTATGCCGAGGCCTTCGAGGCGGCGGGCGCGTTGAATCGGTTGGAGGCCTTTGCCAGCTTCAACGGCGCCGACTTCTACGGCCTGCCGCGCAATACGGGCACGGTCACACTCAAGCGCGAAGCCTGGACGCTGCCTGAAACATTGGCATTCGGTGGGGCGCCTCTCAAGCCCTTGCGTGCCGGCGAAACGCTGGCCTGGCGCCAGATGGCCTGAGGCTTCAGTTTGCGGCGCGCGCCAAGGCCTTGGCGATGCGCTGGCGGCCCACCGTGGGCTTGGGCACTCGTTCGAGCTGGTCGGCAAACCACACCCGCACATCTTCGTCCAGCAGGTGGCCGTGCATGAAGTTGTAGATGGCTTTTTTCAGGCACACCCCCAGGGCGTCGTGGTCGGTGCCGGTGGGGTCTGTGAAGCCCACATCATTGCGGGCAAAGCGCCCTTCGGGCAGGGGCAACAGGCTGATGCCGTATTCGTCTGGTTTAAGGCCGACGGGTGAGTGCACCGTGCAGGCAAAGCGGTGGAAGAAGCCGCTGTGGATGCAGCCGTTCAAGAACAACTGGCGCACATACTCCAGAGCATCCACCGTGTCCTGCACGGTTTGGGTGGGAAAGCCGTACATCAGGTAGGCATGCACCATCACGCCGGCGTCAGCGAAAGCGCGCGTGACGCGGGCCACCTGTTCGACTGTGACGCCCTTCTTCATCAGCTGCAGCAGCCGGTCGGAGGCCACTTCGAGCCCGCCAGTCACCGCGACGCAGCCGCTGTCGGCCAGCAGATCGCACAGCTCGGGTGTGAAGGTCTTCTCGAAGCGAATGTTGCCCCACCAGGTGATGGATACGCCGCGGCGGATGAGTTCCTGCGCCAGAGCCTTGAGCGCCTTGGGTGGGGCGGCTTCGTCCACGAAGTGAAAGCCGGTTTGCCCGGTTTCCTGCACGATGGCTTCAATCCGGTCCACCAACAGTTCGGCCGAGGCCGCTTCATAGCGAGAGATGTAGTCCAGGCTCACATCGCAGAAGCTGCACTTCTTCCAGTAGCAGCCATGGGCCACGGTCAGTTTGTTCCAGCGGCCGTCGCTCCACAGGCGGTTGACTGGGTTGAGCATGTCCAGAAGGCTCAGATAGTCCTGCAGCGGCAGGCCGTCCCAGGTGGGGGTGCCCACTTCGGCAAACGGGATGTCGGCCTCCATGAAGTTGCGGTACCGAACTTCGCCGCTGTCGGCTTCGCGCACGAAGGTGCGCACGAGGCGGCTGGCCGAACGCGCGCCCTGCAGGTGTTCGATCAGGGCCAGCAGGGGGCGCTCGCCCGCGTCCAGGCCCACAAAGTCCACGAAGTCGAACAGGCGAGGCTCACTGAGCTCGCGAAGTTCGGTGTTCACATAGCCGCCGCCCAGCGCAATGCGGGCCTGGGGCCGGTGTTGGCGTACGGCTTGCGCAATGCGCAGCGCGCCGTACATCGCGCCGGGGAAGGGCACCGACAGCACCACGAGATCGGGCTGGTGCTGCTCCAGTGCCTGCAGGGTGAGTTCCTTCAGCGTGTGGTCGATGAGGTTGGGTGGAGCCGTGAGCGCCTGGGCCAGCGGATCGAAGTGGGGCTGGCTGCCGGCCAGGCGTTCGCCATAGCGCACGAATTCGAAACGCGGGTCGATGGCGTCGCGGACCACATCGGCCAAATCGTTCAGGTACAGGGTGGCCAGATGGCGCGCTCGGTCTTGCAGGCCCAAGGCGCCGAAGGCCCAGCCCAAAGGGTCACCGTCACCAGTTTCGCCGGCCACCCCGTCCGCATAGGCTTCGATGCCGGCAAAGCGCGGCCCTTCGGGCAGAAAGGCGCGGCTGTTGATGCGATGGGCGAGCGTGGGGTCGCGGCCTTGCAGAAAACGGATCACCGGCTCGATGGCTGCCTGGTGGCGGGGCTGGTGCTCCAGGAAGTGGCGCACGGTGGCAGAGGGCTTGCGCACGGCACGGGCGGCCTGTGCGATGGCCTGCAAGCCCGGCCGCGACAACAGGCGCAGCACCACTCCCAAGGCCAGGTCGGCCTGCACCGCGGCGATGCCGCGCGAGCGCAAGAAACCCGTGAGGTAGGCGGTGGAGGGGTAGGGCGTGTTGAGCTGCGTCATCGGTGGGATGAGGCTCAAGACCTTGAACGGCGCGGCGGTCATGCGAAGCGGATTCTGTCTCAGCGGGCTTGTTCCCTGGGAGCGATAATGAAAATGTGAAGCAAGCCAGACCGCCGCTGGTGCAAGCGTGGAAACACGGCACTGGAGGAAGGTCCGGACTGCACAGGGCAGCGCAGGAGCTAACGGCTCTCCACCGCGAGGTGAGGATCAGAGCAACAGAGACGAGCCGATTCAGTTCGGGTGAAACGGGCAATCTCTGCGCGCAGCAACACCAAGTAGGCCGGCGTTGACGCGACCCGCGGAGCCGGCGGGTAGGTGGCATCGAGCCGGGTGGGCGACCCCCGGCCCAGAGGAATGGCGGTCACGGTGCCCATGCCGCAAGGCAGGGGTGCCGCACAGAATCCGGCCTATCGGCTTGCTTCACTCTTATTCATGAACCCACAAGCCGAACAACTTTGGACCCGCCCGCGCTGGCAGCTGGCCTTGCTGCTGGCCGGCCTGGGCATGGTGGGCCCGTTTGCCATCGACGCCTACCTGCCGGCGTTCGCCGGCCCTGAGGGCATCGCGCAGACATTGGGCGCCACACCGCTGCAGATGCAGCAGACCCTGTCGGCCTACCTCTTGGCTTTTGCGGTCATGAACCTGTTCCACGGCGCATTGGCCGACAGTTTCGGCCGGCGGCCGGTGGTGTTGGGCGGGGTGCTGCTGTTCACGCTGGCCTCGGTGGGTTGCGCCTTGTCGCAGACCATCGGACAACTCATCGCCTTTCGGGCGCTGCAAGGCCTTTCGGCCGGTGCGGGCATGGTCGTCTCGCGCGCCATCATCCGCGACATGTACCCGCCCATCAGCGCTCAGAAGGTGATGTCGCAGGTGACGATCTTTTTCGGCGTGGCGCCGGTGATTGCGCCGGCCTTTGGTGGTTATGTGTTCGTGTCCGGTGGGTGGCACGCCGTGTTCTGGGGCCTGGCCCTGGTCGGGGCGCTGCTGTTCTGGCTGAATTGGCGCTTGCTGCCCGAGACGCTGCACGAGTCGCAGGTCCAGCCCTTCCATCCCCGGCACCTGATGGCGGGCTATTGGGGCTTGGCTTCCAACCGGCGTTTTTGGTTGCTGGCCCTGTCCAGCGGCATTCCCTTCAACGGCATGTTTCTGTATGTGCTGGCCGCGCCCACCTTCCTGGGTGAGCATCTGGACCTTCAGCCCACGCAGTTCTATTGGTTCTTCATGCTCTCGATGAGCGGCTTGGTGGGTGGGGCATGGTTGTCGGGGCGGTTGGCGGGCCGCATTCCGCCGCAGCAGCAGGTGCGCTGGGGTTATGGGGTGATGGGTGTGGTGTCCCTGGGCAATGTGGCGCTGCACCTGATGCTGCCGCCCAACGCTGCTTGGTCGATGTGGCCGGTGGCCCTGTTTTCCTTCGGTTGGGCGTTGATGGTGCCGGTGGTGACGCTGATGGTGCTGGACATGGCGCCCGACCGGCGCGGCCTGGTGAGTTCGCTGCAGATGTGCGTGGGCAGTGCCGCCAACGCCGCAGTGGCTGGTGTGCTGGTGCCGTTGGTCATGCACTCGGTGCTTTCGCTGGCCGTGGCTTCATTGGGGCTGTTGCTGGTGGGCTGGGTGGCTTGGAAGGTGCACCGCCGCGACACCAAGGGTTTGACCGAGGTGGTGGTGGGCGGAAACCCCCCTATCTAAGTGGGTGTGGTTTGTGTAGCGCATCGGCATCATGAAAGGCCACAAGGAGGCCCTGAGATGCTGTTCAAACCCACGCTGATTGCCCTGACCCTGTCGTCCCTCGCCCTGATGGGTGCCCCTACAGGGGTGATGGCACAAGAAAACATCGTGGGCGCCAGCGCCCGCGCCTCGGCGGTGGTGCCGGGCCGCTACATCGTCACCCTGCGCAATCTGCCCGGTCCGCTGGACGACACGGTGCGCAATTTGGTGGGTTCCCTGGGCGGTCAGTTGCATTTCATCTACGGCACGGTCTTCCAGGGCTTCACCGCTACGCTGCCGGATGTGGCCGTGCCCATCCTTCGCCTGAACCCGCTGGTGGCGGCCATTGAGCCGGACCGCACGGTGTCGGTGGTGCAGGCGGCTGGTACGCAGGCCAACCCCACCTATGGGTTGGACCGCATCAATCAGCGCAAGCTGCCGTTGGATGCGTCCTACTCTTACACCACCACCGCATCCAATGTGACCGCCTATGTCATCGACACCGGCATCCTGGCCACCCACCAGGACTTCGGTGGCCGTGTGAAGGGGCCGGGTTTCACCGCGATCAATGACGGCCGGGGTTCGAGCGACTGCAACGGGCACGGCACCCACGTGGCCGGCACCGTGGGCGGCACCACCTACGGCGTGGCCAAGGGTGTGAACCTGGTGGCGGTTCGGGTGCTGGGCTGTGACGGCTCGGGCACGAACTCGGGCGTGATTGCGGGTGTGGATTGGGTGGCGGCCAACGCTGCGCCCGGGTCGGTGGCCAACATGTCGTTGGGTGGTGGGGCTTCCTCTGCGGTGGACACGGCCGTCACCAACGCCGTGAACCGTGGTGTGGTGATGGTGGTGGCTGCCGGCAACGACAACTCCAACGCCTGCAACTTCTCGCCTGCACGGGCGGCGGCAGCCATCACCGTGGGCGCCACCACCAACACCGACGCCCGAGCCAACTATTCGAACTTCGGCAGTTGTGTGGATGTGTTCGCGCCGGGCAGCAGCATTCCTTCGGCCTGGTACACCTCGAATACCGCCACCAACACGATCAGCGGCACCTCGATGGCCAGCCCCCATGTGGCGGGCATCGCTGCGCTGATCCGCGCAGCCCAGCCGACCTTGACGCCGGCGGAGGTGGCCACGGTTCTGAAGCGTTCGGCCACCGCCAATGTGGTCACCTCGGCCGGCACGGGTTCGCCCAACCTGCTGGCCTATTCGCTGCCGGTGGATCTCGCCCCCCTGCAGACGGTGTCGGTAGCCCGCCTGGCCGCCACCAAGGCCAACAGCGGCAACCTGAACTGGACGGCGACCGTCACCACCACGGTGAAGAACTCGGCCACTGGCGCCACCAATGTGGCCGGTGCCACGGTCACCGGCAACTTCAACGGGGGTGCGGCCGTGACTTGCGTGACCTCCGCCTCGGGTTCATGCGCCATCACCGGCTCCTTCAACCGCTTCACCACCCGTTCGGTGACCTTCACGGTCACGGGCATTTCGGGTCAGGATGTGCAGTACGACGCGTCGCGCAACTCGGTGTCGTCCATCGTTGTGACGCGCCCCTGACGCAGCGACGCGGAACGCAGGGCCTGGCGCCGGGCTTCCCCGACCCGCTGCCCGCCCTGCGAGAAGACAGCACCCGGCCCTTGAGCCGGGTTTTTTTCGTCCTCTCAGGCTCAAAAAGTGAGCTTGGTCAGGCCGTTCAGGGAAAGTCCTAGCCCCCCGCCCATCTCATCTTCAACTTTGAGTATGAGAAGCAAGTGCTTCATTTGATTGATCTTTCCAAGAATAAACTTGGATTCTGATGGGCTTGTAAGTAATTGATTTGATTGGGATTTTTGGCTGATTTCGTTGACCGGGTGTGGGGGAATCCGGTAAAGTGTCATAAAGTGGTGTTTTGTGGGTCGTGGTGACTCATCGCACCTGTCTCAGACCGATTCAGCCCAGTCCCTCCTGTGTCCAGCTTCGTCTTCCAAGGCAGCTCCGCCCTCACGCTCGATGTGAAGGGTCGCATCACGGTGCCCTCGCGGCACCGAGAGGTGCTGTCGGCCATTGCCTCGGGGCAGTTGACGGTCACCAAGCACCCCAACCGCTGCCTGCTGGTGTTTCCGCGCCCCGCGTGGGAGTCCTTCCGCGACAAGCTCATGGCCTTGCCCATGGGGGCAGAAGGTTGGCGGCGCATCTTTCTGGGCAGTGCGATGGATGTGGACATCGACGCCGGTGCGCGCGTGCTGATTGCCCCGGAGTTGCGGGCTTGGGCAGGCCTGGAGCGCGAAGTGATGCTGCTGGGCATGGGCCAGCGCCTGGAACTGTGGGATGCCGCCCGCCTGTCGACCCATGAAGACCAGGTCATCGAGCAGGGCATGCCCGATGCGCTCAAGGACCATGTCTTCTGATGAGCGCTTCTGTGCAGGCCTCGGGTGCGTCCGAACCGGCGCGCCATGTCACCGTGCTGCTGGAAGAGGCGGTTCAGGCCCTGGCGCCCGCAGCCGATGCGGTGATCGTGGACGGTACCTTCGGGCGCGGTGGGCACAGCCGGCGAATCCTGCAGGCCTTGGGGTCGCAGGGGCGGCTGGTGGCCTTCGACAAAGACCCGGATGCGCTGGCCGCTGCCACCGCCGGCGACACGCGGGTCCTGGACCCGCGTTTTCACATCTGCCACGCCAGCTTTGCCGACATGAAGACGGCCTTGGCCGCGCTGGGCATCACCCGTGTGGATGGCGTTCTGCTGGACCTGGGCGTGAGCTCGCCGCAGATCGACACCCCGCAGCGGGGTTTCAGTTTCCGCTTCGATGCGCCACTGGACATGCGCATGGATACGACCCGCGGCGACAACGCTGCGGACTTCTTGGCCAGTGCCGATGAGCGGCGCATTGCACAGGTGATCCGCGACTATGGGGAAGAACGGTTTGCTCTACCGATTGCAAAGGCGGTTGTTGCTCGCCGCGAGAGCGGGCGCCCCGTTCGAACCACAGGCGAGCTTTCCGAGCTCGTGGCTCGTGCGGTCAAAACCCGCGAGCCGGGCCAGGACCCTGCAACGCGCACATTTCAGGCTCTTCGGATTCAAGTCAATGCAGAGCTTGAGGAGCTCGAGCAGGGGCTAGCCGCCGCGCTCGATCTGCTGGCACCCGAAGGACGACTGGCCGTGATCAGCTTCCATTCCTTGGAGGACCGCATCGTCAAGCAGTTCATTGCCCGCGAAAGCCGCGAGGTGGTGGACCGGCGTGCACTGCTGGCGCCGCCCAAGGCGATGAAGTTGGAGGCCCTGGGGCGGATTCGGCCCTCTGAAGGGGAGGTGCGCGCCAACCCCCGCGCGCGGTCGGCCATCCTGCGAGTGGCCAGGCGCCTGCCAGGCCCGGCGGAGGGGCTTCAATGAGCCGCCTGAACATCCTGCTCTTGGTGGCCTTGGTGCTCAGTGCCCTGGCCCTGGTGCAGACGGCTTATGAGTCGCGCCGACTGTTTGCCGAGATCGAGAAGGCCAAATCGGACCTCTCTCGACTGCAGTCCGACCACGCACGCCTGCTTGCCGAGCGCCAGGCCCAGGCCACCAATCTGCGCGTGGAGCGCCTGGCACGCGACCGCTTGCAGATGACACCGATCACGCCGCAGGTGACGCAATACGTAAGCGATGGAAGCCAGCGCGCACAACCGACCAAGGCCGATGTGGAGGGCGGGCGCTGATGGCCTGGAATCCCTTCAAGCGCAAGGTGGCCCGCCATGGCGGTGCCCGCGGGGTGGTGTACAGCAGCAGTCCACTGTTGGCCTCCAAGACGCCTTTGTGGCGAGGGCACTTCATCGTGGCGCTGTGCGGGCTGGGCGCCTGCGTGCTCATCGGCCGAGCGGTCTATATCCAGATCATCGGCACCGACTTCTATCAGCTCGAGGGTGAGAAGCGCTATGCGCACACGCTGCCATTGCCGGCCAGCCGCGGGCGCATCCTTGACCGAAGCGGCAATACGCTGGCCAGCAGCGTGGCCATGCCCTCCATCTGGGCCGACCCGAAGGAGTTCCAGGCCAATCCCGAGCAGCTCAAGGACTTGGCGCGCCTGCTGAAGATGCCGGTGCCCGAATTGGAGCGCCGAGTGGCTGACGAGAACAGCCGCTTCGTGTGGCTGCGCCGGCATGTGGACATGGCGCTGTGGCAAGAGGTCAAAGCGCTGAAGGTCAAGGGTGTGGCCGAGGTGCGCGAATACCAGCGGCGCTACCCCGAGAGCGAAGCGGCGGCCCATGTGGTGGGCTTCACCAATGCCGACGATCAGGGGCAGGAGGGCATCGAGCTGGCCTTTCACGACAGGTTGCTTGGGCGCAACGGCTCGCGCATGGTGATCCGAGACCGCACTGGCCGCGCCGTGGACGACATGGGCGAAACGGTGGACCCGCTGCATGGCGACGACATCCAGCTGTCCATTGATGCCAAGATTCAGTTCTTCGCCTACCAGCGGGTGCGCGAGGCGGTGCACCAGCACCGCGCGCAGGCCGGCAGTGTCGTGGTGCTGGATGTGCAGACGGGCGAAGTGTTGGCCCTGGCCAATTACCCGAGCTATGACCCATCAGACCGCCGCAATCTCTCCGGCGGACAGTTGCGCAACCGAGCTCTGACCGACACCTTCGAGCCGGGTTCCACGATGAAGCCCTTCATCGCAGCCCTGTCCTTGGAAACCGGCCGGGTGCGCCCGGAGACGCTGATCAACTCCTCGCCCGGCAGTGTGGTCATCAGCGGCATTCCGATTCGCGATGCCCATCCCTACGGCACGCTGAGTGTGGAGCAGGTGATTCAGAAGTCCAGCAACATCGGTACGGTGAGCATGGCGATGAAGCTGCAGCCGCGCGAGATGTGGGACATGTTTTCCCAGATCGGCATGGGGCAGAAGCCGCAGTTGGACTTTCCGGGCGCCGTGACAGGCCGCTTGCGTCCCTACAAGACATGGCGGCCGATTGAGCAGGCCACGATGTCCTATGGCTATGGCTTGTCTGCCAGCCTCTTCCAGTTGGCGCGGGCCTATTCGGTGTTCGCACGAGATGGCGAGTTGGTGCCGGTGTCCGTGGTGCGGCGCGACGCGCCGCCTACGGGCATACGGGTGTTCTCGCCGGAGACGGCCCGCTCGGTGCGGCACATGCTGCACCTGGCCGCCATGCCCGGCGGCACCGCGCCCTTGGCGCAAACGCCCGGATATTCCGTTGGCGGCAAGACGGGCACGGCACACAAGCAGGAAGGCCGTGGCTATGCGGGCAACAAATACCGTTCCTGGTTCGTGGGCCTGGCACCCGTGAGCCAGCCCCGCATCGTGGTGGCCGTGATGGTGGACGAGCCGAGTAACGGCGTGTACTACGGCGGCGCCGTGGCCGCGCCTGTGTTCAGCCAGGTGGTGGGGCAGACCCTGCGCTTGTTGAATGTGGCGCCCGATGCGGATGTGAAGTCCCAGATCGTGGCCAAGGTGCCGGTGGTGGAGGAGAGCTTCTGATGGTGGCCTCCGGACTGCGCCATCTCGAAGACCTGGAGCAGGCCCTTCAGTGGCTGAGCCGCACCGGTGCGTGCCGCGTGGTGGTGGACAGCCGTCAAGTGAAGCCGGGTGACGCATTCGTGGCCTGGCCCGGCGCCGCCCATGATGCGCGGCGCTTCGTGACGCAGGCCCTTGCTGCTGGCGCCAGTGCCTGTCTGGTGGCCGCAGAAGGCGTGGAAGTCTGGGGGCTGGATGACGAACGCGTGGCGGCGATGCTTGGGCTCAAGCGCCACCTGGGCGCGCTGTGCTCTGCTTTTCATGGGTATCCATCGTCACAGATGGAGGTGGTGGCCGTCACCGGCACCAATGGAAAAACTTCGACTGCCTGGTGGCTGGCGCAGGCCTCGGGTTTTTTGGGTGCGCGCAGTGGTCTGATGGGCACCTTGGGCATCGGCGAGCCGCCGGTGGGTGAGCGGGCTGGAGCCTGGCAGGCCACCGGCCTGACCACGCCAGACCCTGCTGCCCTGCACGAAGGTTTGGCTTTGTTCCTGCGGCGTGGTGTTGGTCGCTGCGCCATCGAGGCGTCGTCGATCGGCATTGAAGAGCACCGCCTGGACGCCTTGCAGATCAGGGTGGCGCTGTTCACCAACTTCACGCAAGACCATCTGGACTATCACGGCACGATGGAGCGTTACTGGGCTGCCAAGCGCCGGTTGTTCGATTGGCCTTCCCTGAAGGCGGCGGTGATCAATGTGGACGATCCGCTGGGGCGCCAGTTGTGCGAAGACCTGCGTGTGCAGCGCCCTGAACTGGACATCTGGACGGTGGGTCTGACCCATGGCGCTCGCCTGCGGGTCCCGTCCATGCGCCATACGGCCACAGGCTTGCATTTGGGTGTTCAGGAAGCGGGCGGCCCGTTGTTCACGGTGGAAGTTCCCTTTGCAGGCGACTACAACGCGCTCAATCTCTTGGGTGTGGTGGCAGGGCTTCGCGCCCTGGGTCACGCCTTGCCGGAAGTGCTGGACGTGCTTCCTCGCCTGACCGGCGTGCCGGGTCGGATGCAGGCCCAAGGCGGCGCCGGTGAACCATTGGCCCTGGTGGACTATGCCCACACGCCCGATGCGCTGGAAAAGGCGCTCCGTGCCTTGCGCCCTTTGGCGCAAGCCCGAGGAGGCCGGTTGTGGTGCGTGTTCGGTTGCGGGGGAGACCGCGATCGCAGCAAGCGGCCGCAGATGGGAGCGATTGCGGCACGGTTGGCCGATGAAGTGATGCTGACCAGCGACAACCCCCGCAACGAGGACCCGGTGACCATCCTGGCCGATATCCGGGCGGGCGTCGAATCCTCGGCTCGGGTGGCCTGTCAGGCCGACCGCGCCACTGCCATCCGCGATGCGCTGGAACGGGCGGCCTGCCGGGATGTCGTGCTGGTGGCCGGCAAGGGCCACGAGGACTACCAGGAAGTCAGGGGCGTTCGACATGCCTGCAACGACGCCGAGCTGGTGGCCCAAGGATTGAAGATGCGGTCTGCAGCGGGCTTCATGACGCTTCAGGATATGGCCGCTTGTGTGGGCGCTGAAGTGCAGTTGCATGGGAACGGCCACACGCCCATCCAGCGCGTGCACACCGACACCCGCACCCTGCAGGTGGGCGACCTCTATGTGGCGCTGCGTGGCGAGCGCTTCGATGGGCATGACTTCCTGCCGCAGGCTCGCCAGTCCGGTGCCTGGGCGGCGCTGGCAGAGCGAGGGCTGGCTGAAGCGGGTGTGCCGGGCCTGCAAGTGGGCGACAGCCTGCAGGGCCTGCAGGCCCTGGCCGAGGGTTGGCGGGCCCAGTTGCGCCTGCCGGTGATTGGGGTGACCGGCAGCAATGGCAAGACGACGGTGACGCAGATGACCGCGTCCATCCTGCGTGCTTGGTGCGGCGACCGCGCCGGTTACACGCGCGGCAACCTGAACAACTACATCGGTGTGCCGCTGAGTGTGCTGTCTTTGCGCGCCGGAGCGGCGCACGGCCACCAAGCGGCCGTGCTGGAGT
>CAMCTE010000015.1 GCA_945878385.1 Azohydromonas lata NBRC 102462
TTCTGAATGGGCTGAACCGCAAAGGGCAGTGAGAAGACGACCGAGCCGATCAGCAAGCCGGTGAAGGTGAAGCTGAGCACGCCCCAGCCCATGGCCTGGGTGAACTGCCCCAAGGGCCCCTGCGGGCCCAGCGCCACCAGCAGATAAAAGCCCAGCACCGAAGGCGGCAGCACCAGGGGCAAGGTGGCCAGGGCGCTCACCGGTGCGCGCCAACGCGAAGGCGTGTGGGCCAGCCACCAGGCCAGCGGCGTGGCCAGCAGCAACAACAACACCGTGGTGAGGCTCGCCAGTTCAAGCGTCAGGCCAATGGCCTGCCACGCCTGGGCATCGATCAAGGGTTCAGTCTTCGTACCCATGGGCGCGGATGATGGCACGCGCCGTTTCACTGCGCAGGAAATCCATGAAGGCGCGGGCGGCGGCGGAATCGACACCGCGCTTGAGCAGCGCGGCATCTTGCTTCAGCGGCGTGTGCAGGCTGCTGGGCACCACCCAGACCGAGCCGCCGGTGAGTCGCCCTTCCTGCATGACCTGCGACAGAGCCACGAAACCCAGCGGTGCGTTGCCTGAGGCGATGAACTGCTGAACCTGAGCGATGTTTTCGCCCTGCACGATGCGCGGCTGCCATTGTGCACGCAGGCCCAGATGGTCCAAGGTTTCCAACGCTGCGGCGCCATAGGGTGCGAGCTTGGGGTTGGCGATGGCCAGTCGCTGAAAGCGAGTACCCCGAAGCACCTCACCTTGTGAATCCACCATGCGGGGCTGGGCACTCCACAGGGCCAGCCGCCCAGTGGCATAGGTGTGGCGGGTACCCGGCGCCATATGGCCTTCGGCCTCCAGGCGCACGATGGTCTTCTGGTCAGCCGAGAGGAAGACCTGGAACGGTGCGCCGTGGACCACCTGCGCGTAGAGTGAACCGGTGGAGCCCACAGCGGAAAGCACGCGATGGCCGCTGTGCTGCTCGAACGCGGCGGCAATGCGCTTCAGGGGAGCGGCGAAGTTGGCGGCCACGGCCACGCTGACCTCGGCCGCTTGGGCCTGCGCCCCGAGCATCCAAGCGGCCAAGGCCGCTGCCACTGTCCACACCCGCCTCATGCACCGAGCTTCCAAAGAAAACGGCCCGGATTCTGACCGAACCCGGGCCGCTGGCGTTCAAGCCGAGGGGCTTACTTCGCGCCGCCCAGAATCCAGGCCGCCAGCTTCGTGGCGTCTGCATCGCTGAGCTGGGCCTGCGCAGGCATGGGGATCTGGCCCCACTTGCCCATGCCGCCGGCCTTGATGCTCTTGGCCAGGGTGGCCTCGGCATCCTTTTGGCCAGCGTACTTCTTGGCCACTTCCTGGTACGAGGGGCCCAGAATCTTCGTGGCCACCGCGTGGCAGCCCATGCAGGCGTTCTTGTTGGCGATTTCCATGCTGGCAAACGCGGGTGCAGACAGCACCAGCAGGGACAAGCCGATTGCCTTGATCATCTCGAACTTCCTTTCATGCCGGGGTGGCCCACCCACCCTTACCAGCCAGATTTTGCGGCATTTCGCATGAGGAAAACCGACAGGCCCAATCGGCTGCTGCGCGCAAGCCTTCAGGCCATGCCCAATGCACGCTTTCGGCGCTCCATCATGCGCCATATGAAGGGGGTGAAGATGAGCTGCATGGCCAGCTCCATCTTGCCGCCGGGCACCACCACCGTGTTCGCGCGGCTCATCCAAGAACCGTTGATCATCGACAGCAGGTACTGGAAGTCGATGCCCTTGGGCTTGGCAAAACGAATCACGACCATGCTCTCGTCGGCGCTGGGGATGTCGCGAGAGATGAAGGGGTTGGAGGTGTCCACCACCGGCACGCGCTGGAAATTCACATGGGTGTGCTCGAACTGCGGGCAGATGTAGTGCACATAGTCGGGCATGCGGCGCAGAATGGTGTCGGTCACGGCTTCCTGGGTGTAGCCGCGCAGGTGCTTGTCGCGCCACAGCTTCTGGATCCACTCCAGGTTGATCACCGGCACCACGCCAATCAGCAGGTCGGGGTAACGGGCCACATCATGCTCGGGCGTGCGCACCGCGCCGTGCAGGCCTTCGTAAAAGAGCATGTCGGTGTCGGGCGGTAGGTCTTCCCAAGCGGTGAAGGTGCCGGGCTCCTGCTGGTAGGGCGCAGCTTCCTCGTGGTTGTGCAGGTACTTGCGCACGCGGCCCTGGCCGCCTTCGCTGTAGGTACGGAAGAGGTTTTCGAGTTCGCCGAACAGGTTGTTGTCGGGCCCGAAGTGGCTGAAGTGTTTGTTGCCGTCGCGCTCGGCGTCGGCCTGGCGCTTCTTCATCTCCAGGCGCTCGTAGCGGTGGAAGCTGTCGCCTTCCACAATGCCTGCCTTTACGCCTTCGCGGCGAAAGATGTTGGAGAAGGTGCGGGTGACGGTGGAAGTGCCCGCGCCGGATGAGCCCGTGATGGCGATGATGGGGTGTCGTTCTGACATGTCTCAATCCCGGAACAAACTGCGCTCGGCAAACAGGGGCGTTTCAAAATCTGCCTTCTTCAGGGGCAGCGGCTCGTCGTGGTAGCGCTCGATGCGCTCCACCTCGTGCTTGGAGCCGAACACCAGCCCGATGCGTTGATGCAAACCGTCGGGCTGAATCTTGAGCACCGGGCCGCGGCCGGTGCTGGCGCGGCCACCGGCCTGTTCCATGACCATGCCGATGGGGTTGGCCTCGTAGAGCAGGCGCAGGCGGCCGGGCTTGGAGGGGTCTTTGGTGTCGCGCGGGTACATGAATACGCCCCCGCGCATGAGAATGCGGTGGGCTTCGGCCACCATGGAGGCGATCCAGCGCATGTTGAAATCTTTGCCGCGCGGCCCGGTCTTGCCGGCCAGGCACTCATCCACATAGCGCTTCACGGGCGGCTCCCAGAAGCGGCTGTTGCTGGCGTTGATGGCGAATTCCTGCGTTTCTGCGGGGATCATCACATCGGGATGGGTGAGCTTGAATTCACCGAGGTTGGGGTCGAGCGTGAAGCCGTGCACACCTGAACCCACAGTCAGCATCAGCATGGTGGTAGGACCGTAGATGGCATAGCCCGCTGCCACCTGCTGGCTGCCGGGCTGCAGGAAGTCCTGCACCGTGAGCTTGCGTGTACCCTGAGCCACATCGGCCGGTGCGCGCAGCACCGAGAAGATGCTGCCCACGCTGACATTCACATCGATGTTCGAAGAACCATCCAGGGGGTCGAATACCAGCAGGTACTTGCCGCGGGGGAAGCTGGCCGGGATGGAATAGGGCTCTTCCATTTCCTCGCTGGCCATGCCGGCCAAGTGACCGCCCCATTCGTTGGCGCGCAGGAACATCTCGTTGCTGATCACATCGAGCTTCTTCTGCACCTCACCCTGCACATTGATGGAGCCCGCTGCGGCGCTTGCGCCCGAAGTGCCGGTGGCGGCGGCCACCACATGGTTGCCCATCAGGCCACCAAGTTCACCGAAAGCCACGGCCCGAGCGATGGCCTTGCAGGCCAGCGCCACATCCAGGATCAGGGCATTGAAGTCACCACTGGCGTCGGGGAAGCGGCGGCGTTCCTCGATCAGGAATTGGGTGAGGGTGGAGCGTTGGGAAAGCGGCATGGGCGGCTGGCGGTCGGTGCCGCTGCGCGGGCGCAGCAGGCGGATGGAACACGGGACTGCATGGAGACGAAACGGCTACTGCAACCCGGCGCTCATCGACTGCGGCGGCGCCTTAGTAGAGGCCTGGGAAGGCACCACACTAGGCCGCCACCGCCCGCTTCTCGGCCAGCCAAGTCTGCAACATCGACAGCGTGATGCCCTGCAGATCGGGCCGCACCACCAGCGCACCTGAAAAATCCTGATGCGCCGTGAATGAGGTGGGGGTGATGATGGCGGCCACGCCGGCTGCGAGGGCCGCCTTGAGCCCATTGTGCGAGTCTTCGAGCGCAATGCAAGCCCCTGGGGGTTTGCCAATTTCGCGCAACACCTGCTGGTAGACCTGGGGATGGGGCTTTTTCAGAGGGGCGGTGGAGGCGTCACCGATGGCCGCGAAGTGAAACCGCCAGTCAGGGCCCAACACGGGGCGCAGCAAGGCGCCGATGTTCACCGGTGAGGTGGTGGTGGCAATGGCCATCATCAGCCCCTCCCGCTGCGCGGCTTCCATGAGGGCCAGCACGCCCGGGCGCAGCTGCACCGCACCCGCCATCACGCGGGCCTCATAAGCGGCGGTCTTGATTTCGTGCAGGCGCGCCACCACTTCGGCCCGGGCGCCGGGCTCGAGCTCCTTCATGTCAGGGTTGGTCTGTCGCCAGTAGTGCAGCATCCGCTCCTTGCCACCGCTGACTTCCAACAGCTTCGTGTACTCGCTTTCGGTCCAGTGCCATCCCATGCCCTCCTGCGCAAACGCGTCGTTGAAGGCCTGCAGGTGAACCGCTTCGGTGTCGGCGAGCGTGCCGTCCACGTCGAAAATCAGGGCTTGGAGTTCGGTGGGCATGTCGGGCTTTCATTGAACAGTCGGCTGGCCAGGATGTCCGAGGCCTCCAGGGTGCACAGGTCGTCTTCGCTCAGTTCGCGTTGTCGGTCTGCGAACAGGCGCGAGGCCTGGCGCAGCCGCGCACGGTCCAGTGCGTTGCGCACGCTGCGGGCATTGGCGAAATGGGGCTGCTGCAGGCGCAACTGCAGGTAGCGCTCGAAGGACTCACGGGCTTCACCAGAAAAGCGGTAGCGCTGCTGCTGCAGCATCATCTGCGCAATGTGCAGCAGTTCATCCTGCGCATAGTCGGGGAAGTCCAGGTGGTGCGCAATGCGCGAACTCATGCCCGGATTGCTCTGGAAGAAGGTGTCCATGCGGTCCTTGTAGCCGGCCAAGATCACCACCAGATCATCTCGATGGTTCTCCATCACCTGCAGCAGGATCTCGATGGCCTCCTGGCCATAGTCGCGTTCGTTTTCCGGGCGGTAGAGGTAGTAGGCCTCGTCGATGAAGAGCACCCCACCCATCGCTTTTTTCAGCACTTCCTTGGTCTTGGGCGCGGTGTGGCCGATGTACTGACCCACCAGGTCGTCCCGCGTGACGCTGACCACATGGCCTTTTCGCACATAGCCCAGGCGGTGCAGGATCTGCGCCATGCGCAGGGCCACCGTGGTCTTGCCGGTGCCGGGGTTGCCGGAAAAGCACATGTGCAGGGAAGGCACCTGCGACTGCAGGCCCATGCCGGCGCGCAGCTTGTCGATCACCAGCAGGGCTGCGATATCGCGAATGCGTTGTTTGACCGGCTTCAGTCCCACCAGGTCGCGGTCCAGTTCGTCGAGAACCGCTTCCACCTGGGAATCGGCCAGTACCGCAGCCACCGTGCGTGGCCGGGTGTTGGGCTGCGCTCCAGCCGCTACCCCATGAACCGCCGCCAGCGTGGGCGGTGCATCGAGCGCCGCAGTGGGCGCTGCAATGGACGCTGCATCAGGCTGTGCGCTGCGGTTGGCGCCGGTAGCGCCGGGGATGGCATACATGATGATCCGCTTCGCGGGGCTCAGTAGCGCTGGCCTTCAGGCCGGTTCGCTCCATAACCGCGGATGGTGTAGCGCAAGCGCCGCCCGTCGACTTCCTGGCGCTCCAGCGTAAAACCTTCCTCGTTGGCAGGCCGGTTGACGATGAAGCTCATCGCAATCGACTCGATGCCGCGGGTGTTGTCGAAGGCCATCAGGCGGATGTAGTGGCGCGGGAAGGCCTTGCGGCATTCCTGCAGCTCGAGCATCACGCCTGCGGCGTCCGCCAGATCAAACATGGGCATGCCCCACATTTCCCAGTAGGTGTTGCGGGGGTGAGGGTCGTCTGTGTATTCCACGCTCCAGGCGTAGCCCTTGCCCAGACCGTATTCGACCTGCGCGATGATTTCCTCATCGGTGAGGTCGGGCAGGAAGCTGAACTGGCCTTGGGTGATGCGGCCGGTGGGGTTGGTCATCATGGTGAAGGTTCCTTTCAAGCCAGCGCCGGGGTGGCCACGTAGTCGCTGCTGTCGGTGCTTTGGTAGTTGAAGCTGATGTCGCCCCAGGTGTCCAGTGCGGCCTTCAGCGGGCCGCACTGCTGCGCGGCCTTTTTCAAAATCTCTGGGCCTTCCTGAAGGAGGTCCTTGCCTTCGTTGCGGGCCTTGACCATGGCTTCCAAGGCCACACGGTTGGCCACCGCACCGGCCTGAATGCCCTGCGGATGGCCGATGGTGCCGCCACCGAACTGCAGCACCACATCGTCGCCAAAAAGGTCGATGAGCTGGTGCATCTGCCCGGCGTGTATGCCGCCGCTGGCCACCGGCATCACCTTCTTCGTGTCGGCCCAATCTTGTTCGAAGAAGAGGCCTCGCGGCAGGTCGGCCTTGGTGACCGAATCGCGGCACACGTTGTAGTAGCCCTGCACGGTCAGCGGGTCGCCTTCGAGCTTGCCCACGGCGGTGCCGCAATGCAGGTGGTCACAGCCGGCCAGGCGCAGCCACTTGGCCATCACGCGGAAGCTCACGCCGTGGTTCTTCTGCCGCGTGTAGGTACCGTGCCCCGCGCGGTGCATGTGCATGATCATGTCGTTCTTGCGGCACCACTCGGCCATGCTTTGGATGGCCGTCCAGCCGATCACCAGGTCCACCATCACGATCACCGAGCCCAGTTCCTTGGCGAACTCGGCGCGCTCGTACATGGCTTCCATGGTGCCCGCGGTGATATTCAGGTAGGAGCCCTTGACCTCACCCGTGGCGGCCGAGGCCTTGTTCACCCCGTCCATCACATACAGGAAGCGGTCGCGCCAGTGCATGAAGGGTTGCGAGTTGATGTTCTCGTCGTCCTTCATGAAATCCAGGCCACCCTTCAAGCCTTCGTAGAT
Source organism: Azohydromonas lata NBRC 102462 (assembly GCA_945878385.1). Lineage (GTDB taxonomy): Bacteria > Pseudomonadota > Gammaproteobacteria > Burkholderiales > Burkholderiaceae_C > RFTU01. The sequence continues at coordinate 6,843 of CAMCTE010000015.1, forward strand.
CACGCGGCCGTAGTTGCGGCCGGAGAGCCCCAGCTTGGGCTTGGTGGTGGCGCCCAACAGCGGGCGGCCGAATTTGTCCAGGCGCTCGCGTTCAACAATCAGGCCGGTGGGTGGGCCTTTGAAGGTCTTCACATAGGCCACCGGAATCTGGATGTCTTCCAGACGCGCGGCCTTCAGCGGCTTGAAGGAAAACACATTGCCGATGAGGCTGGCCGTCATGTTGGCGATCGAGCCTTCTTCGAACAGGATGAGGTCGTAGGCCACCCAGGCGAAATATTCGCCCGGCCGATTGGGCACGGCCTCCACGCGGAAGGCCTTGGCGCGGTAGCTGTCGCAGGCCGAAAGCCGATCGGTCCACACCACGGTCCAGGTGGCGGTGGACGATTCGCCGGCCACGGCCGCTGCGGCTTCCACCGGGTCCACGCCCTCCTGTGGTGTGATGCGGAACAGGCACACGGTGTCGGTGGCCTTGGGCACATAGTCGGGCACCCAGTAGCCCATCTGGCGGTACTTGAGCACGCCGGCGCTGTAGCGCTTCTTGGTGTCGGTGATTTGGGTGGCTTCGAGGGTCATGGGGGCTCCTTGGGGCGTTTCAGTCCAGGATGCGGGGGAACAGCGTTCCGAATCACTGACAAGCCCACTGTAAAAAGATGCCGTCATGAAGTAAATTTAAATCTTCAAGCTTTCCAGTTAAAGGAAACCTTAATGAAGAACGCCACCTTCCGCCAATGGCGCGTGTTCAGCGAGGTGGCGCGCCACCTGAGCTTTGCCCGCGCAGCGGCCACGCTGCACCTCACGCCGCCGGCCGTGACGCAGCAGGTCAAGGAACTGGAAGGCCATGTGGGCCTGCCCCTGTTCAATCGTCAGGGGCGCAGCGTGCAGCTCACCACGGCGGGCGAATACATGTTGGTGTACGCGCGGCGGCTGATCGGCACGGTGCAGGAGGCTGAAGAAGCGGTGGCCCGGCTGATGAAGAGTGAGGCCGGCACCCTCACACTGGCCGTGGTGAGCACGGCGCAGTACTTCTTGCCACAGTTGTTGGCGCAGTTCAGGAAGCTCTATCCCGGCGTGGAGGTGCGGCTGCTGGTGGGCAACCGCGGGCAGCTGGTGCAGTTCATCAAGGCCGGTGATGCGGATGTGGCGGTGATGGGCAAGCCGCCGCGCGACTTGGTGTGCCGGGCTGATGCCTATGCGCTGCATCCACAGGTGTTCGTGGTGCAACCTGACCACCCCCTGCTGGAAGAGGCCACCCAAAAGCCCCTGTCACCGCAGCGCCTGCGTGGCCTGCCCTTCATCCTGCGCGAAGCCGGGTCGGGGACACGCGCAGCGCTGGAGCGCTACTGCGAGGAACACCATGTGCAGCTGAATGTGGCCATGGAAATGCCCAGCAACGAAACCATCAAGCAAGCGGTGATGGCCGGGTTGGGCCTGAGCTTCCTGTCCCTGCACACGGTGGGGCTGGAGCTGGAAAACCGCCTGATGGCGGTGCTGCCGGTGGAACACGCACCGGTGGTGCGGCAGTGGTATGTGGTGCACCCGGGCAGCAAGCCGCTGTCGCCGCCGGCGGAGGCGTTTCGGCAGTTTGTGCTGGCGCAGGGCCAGGGTTTGATCAGCGAGCGGTTTGGGCGGTTTGTGGTCGGTGGTGAACCCGCAGCGAGTGCTTGAGCGAACAGCGGCCACTAGGGTTTGGTCGCTTGACACCCCCGCAAGGGGGGAATGACACTGGAATTTCACCCCAAAAATCCCCCGCAAGAGCAGTACCCACCATGTCCGAGGCGAACCACGACCGCCCCTTGCTCGACATGGCGGCCGAGCGAGCGGTGCCGGAATTTTTCGGTATGGCCACTGGATTGATGGCGGCCTACCTGGCGGTGATGATCATCTGGCCGGCCTCCCGCTCGCATGAATTCGCGCCCCTGATCAACCTCACGCTGAACACGGCGCTGGCCGCCGCGGGGTGGAAGCTTCGCGCCCTGCACACCCGCCGCTATTTGGCCGGCTATTGGCTGTTCCTGGGAAGCTGTGCCTTCATCGGCATTTTGCAAACCCACTCCAGTGTGGACTCCATGCTCACCGGCTCGGTGGTGCTGTGTACCGTGATGGCCGCTCAACTGCTGGGCCCCACCGCGGCCAAGGCGTGTTGGGTCATCTTGGCTGCCGCCCTGCTGGGTCTGTACGGGGCTGAGCACCAGGGCTGGCTTCGGGTGCAGCCCAACGAACCGCTGCAGGGCGTGGTGATGGGCCTGGCCCTGCTGTTCCTGGGCATGCTGCAGTCTCGCTTCTTCAACCGCGCGGGCGAGGCGATTCGGCGCATGAGCCTGGAGCAGGAATCCAAAGCCCGAGCAGCAGCCGAAGACGCCAGCCGCGCCAAGGGGGACTTCCTGTCGGTGATGAGCCACGAAATTCGCACGCCGCTCAACGGCATCGTGGGGCTGGTGACGCTGGTACAGGACGAACGGGTGGACGCCAGCAGCCGTCAGCAGTACCTGCGCCTGTTGTCGCAAAGCAGCCAAGCCCTGTCCAACCTCGTCAGCGGCGTCCTGGACTTCAGCAAGATCGAAGCGGGCCGCATTGAGCTGCTGCCCGAACCCTTTTCCCTCGTGGAATGGGCACAGGACCTGGAGACCAGCTTCAGCGCATCAGCCACCGTCAAGGGCCTGTTCCTGCAGGTGGAACTGGAAGACTCGGCCGGCGACGGCGCAAGGGGCGACGCGGTGCGGCTGCGACAGATCGCCGCCAACTACATCTCCAACGCGATCAAGTTCACCAAGGCCGGCACCATCCGCGTGCGCACCAGCCGTCCGCGTGGCGATGCGATGCTCCGACTGGAAGTGCGCGACAGCGGCATCGGCCTGACCGAAACCGCACAGGCGCTGCTGTTCAAACCTTTTCAGCAGAGTGACTCGCGCGTGCAGCGCGAATTTGGCGGCACCGGCCTGGGCCTGAGCATCTGCGAACAGTTGGCGCAACTGATGAACGGCACCGTGGGCGTGCACAGTCGCGCAGGCGTGGGCAGTACCTTCTGGGCCGAAGTTCAATTGCCATCCGACCAAGCGGGTGACACGCATGCCTTGCATGCCCCAACCACCCAGGGCAAAAACACCGGCGCCGGCCCTGCCTCCCAGCCGGGGCTTTCCGACCACTCCAACCTGGCCGCCTTCGACCTGGACGCCGCGCGCGTGCTGGTGGTGGACGACAACGCCGTCAACCGCACCATCACCATGCAGATGCTTCGCCGCATGAACGCCGTGGTCACCACCGCTGGCGACGGACAGGAAGGCCTGGACGCGATGAGGGCTGCCCGGGATGAGGGATGGCCCTTCGACATGGTGTTGATGGATGTACAGATGCCCGGCATGGATGGCCTGACGGCCGTGGGCCTGATTCGGCAAGATGAAAGCCTGTGCGGCGTTCCCGTGGTGGCGCTGACCGCGGGTGTGCTCAAGGAAGATGTCAATCGAGCCATCGAAGCCGGCATGGACGGCTTCCTGGCCAAACCCGTCACCGCCGAGCGCCTGGGGCGCAATGTGGCGCACTTCGCGGAAATGGGTCGGCAGCGCCGGCGCGATGCGGCATCAATGAAGTTCTGAGCAGCCAACGCGGCTGCCGAACCACCCGGGCAAGCCCATGGTCTGCAAGCCGTTGGCCGTGACCCCACAATCGTGGTTTTGGACTGCTGCTGCCGACACCCATGACCCGTACTGCCCAAGCCCCCGTCGACGCCCGATTCATCGAACGCTGGTCGCCCCGGTCCTTTACCGGCAAGGCCATCACCACGCAAGAGATGATGAGCCTGTTCGAAGCCGCGCGCTGGGCACCGTCCACCTCCAACACCCAACCCTGGCGCTTCGTGTACGGCCTGGCCGGCAGCGCGGGCTTTGATGCCATCTTCAACAGCCTGGTCCCCTTCAACCAAGGCTGGGCGAACAAGGCCTGCGCGTTGATCGCCGTGTGCTCGGCCACCACCTCCGTGGCGCCCGGCACTTCGGAGGCCAAACCTTCGCCCAACCATGCTTTTGACACGGGTGCAGCCTGGATGAGCCTGGCCCTGCAGGCCCAATCCATGGGCTGGCGCACGCACGCCATGGGAGGCTTCAATGCCGATGCCCTGCGCCAGACGCTGGGCGTGCCCGATGGATTTGCCGTGCAGTGCGTGGTGGCCGTGGGCGAACAGGGCCCGCGCGAAAGCCTACCCGCCGCCCTGCAGGAGCGTGAGATGCCCAACGGGCGACAGCCACTTGAGGAGATGGTGGCCGAGGGGCACTTTCATTTTTCACGCTGAATGTCCGTCCGTTTCAAGGGCCTGCTGAGGTTCCCGCTGAAGCCGCCTTGCTTGCGCGAAATCACCCCCCGAACGGCCATTCAACAAGTGGTCATCAAGGTGCTGCCAGAATCGCCCGATGATCCGATCTGACCACGACCGCAAGGCTGCCCTGCAGCAATCGGCACGCCGCCAGGTGCTGCGCGCCCTGGGCGGCAGCGGGATATGGGTGGGTGCAGCGGCCACCACGGGTCTGTTCGGTCTTACAGGTTGCGCCAGCAGCCCGACACAACCCGCACCGCCCCTGCGGGAATCCCGCAGCTTGCCCGAAGGCGCGCCGGTGGGGCGCCTGCTGGTGATCGGTGGAGCCGAGGGCCGGGTGGACGAACGCGAGATCCTGAGCCGCTTCATCGCGCTGTCGGGCGGCCCGCAAGCGCGGCTGCGCTTCATCACCGGCGCCACCAACGACCCCAATGGGGCCGAACAAGCCTATGGCGCAGCCATGAAGGCGCTGGGCGCACAGAACGTGGCGTTCATGCACCTGGTGGAGGCAGCCGATTCGTCCCATCCGCAGTTGCTGGCCGAACTGCGACAAGCCGATGGCATCTTCATCACCGGTGGCGACCAGGCCCGCTTGATGGGCAAACTGTGGTCCACGCCCGCCATGGAGGCACTGCACCTGGCCGTTCGCGAGCGCGGCATCTGCCTGGCAGGCACCAGTGCAGGCGCTGCGGCCATGTCGCGCGCCATGATCGCGCAGGGTCCCGCAGTGATGGTGCCGCAAAAAGATGTGGTGTCGCTGGACCTGGGCCTGAACTTCTTGCCGCAGGCGATGGTGGACCAGCATTTCTCCCAGCGCCGGCGCCTTTCCCGGTTGCTGTCGGCTCTGGCCTTGCGCCCCGACCTTTTGGGCATCGGAGTGGACGAAGACACCGCGCTGCTGATCGAAATCGGCCGCTCGGTCGAAGTCATCGGGCGCAGTTCAGTGACCGTGGTGGACGGCACCGAAATGCAGAGCAACGCAGGCTTGGTACAGCCGCGCGACCGGTTGGAGTTGATCGGCGTGAACCTGCATGTGCTGCCCTCGGGGCAGCGCTATCGGCACCCCTGGGCGGTGCGCGGCGATGCATCGCAGGCCGGCGCCGAGCCGCCTGCCGCGCTGCGCTCGGTGGTGGCACGCTTGTTGGAACCCCCGCCCATCCTGGTGCTGTAGCGCTGTAGCGCTGTAGCGATGTTGCGGCCGGAGCTTGGCCGCAGCCTCAACCCGCACCCCTACACCTCGAAGCTCACACCCTGAGCCAGTGGCAGGGAGCGCCCCCGGTTGATGGTGTTTGTGGCGCGGCGCATGTACTGGCGCCAGGCATCAGAGCCCGATTCCCGGCCGCCGCCGGTGTCCTTGTCGCCACCAAATGCCCCACCGATTTCCGCGCCCGAGGTGCCCAGGTTCACATTGGCAATGCCGCAGTCCGAACCCGACGCGCTGAGGAAGATTTCAGCCTCGATGAGGTCACGCGTGAACATGGCCGAAGACAACCCCTGGGGCACGGCGTTGTGCAGGGCGATGGCCTCCTCCAGCGTGCGCCAGCGCATCACATACAGGATGGGTGCGAAGGTTTCTTCGCACACGACAGCCGACTGATGCGGCATGTTGACGATTGCCGGGCGCACATACACGCCGCCCGAAGGCACCTCAGCGCTGGGCGTGCCGGAGACTGAAGGCGCCGTTGAACCCACAGCCTCCGTTCCAAGGCGCTCGCCACCACACACCACGGTGCCGCCCTGGGCCTGGGCCTGCTGCAGCGCGCGGGCCATCGCCTGCTGCGCGGCCTCATCAATCAACGGACCCATCAGCACACCGGCTTGGCGCGGGTCGCCAATGCGCAGCGAACCATAGGCCTTCACCAAGCGCTGCAGCAGATGTTCGTATTGCGACTCGTGCACCAACAAGCGCCGGGTGCTGGTGCAGCGCTGTCCTGCCGTACCCACCGCACCGAATACGATGCCTCGCACGGCCAGGTCCAAATCTGCCGTCTCGGTCACCACCACCGCATTGTTGCCACCGAGTTCCAGCAGGCAGCGGCCAAAGCGTTGCGCCACCACCGGCGCCACCGAGCGGCCCATTCGGGTGCTGCCGGTGGCCGACACCAAGGCCACACGCGGGTCGGCCGCCAGCGCGGCACCCAGTTCGCTGCCGCCTTGCAGCAGCAGGCACAGGTCTTGGGTGATCGGCACACGGCCCGCGTGCGGCGCTTGCTCGGCTTCGTAGTCGGCGCAGCAGCGCTCCCACAGACCCTGCACGGCCCGTGCACACAAAGGCGCCTTCTCCGAAGGTTTCCACACCACCGAGTTGCCACACACCAGCGCCAGTGCCGCATTCCAAGCCCAAACCGCCACAGGAAAGTTGAAGGCCGTGATCACACCCACCGGGCCCAGCGGATGCCACTGCTCCATCATGCGGTGCTCAGGGCGCTCTGACGCAATCGTCAGGCCGTGCAACTGGCGCGACAGGCCCACGGCAAAGTCGGCGATGTCGATCATCTCCTGCACCTCACCCAAGCCCTCGCTGGTGATCTTGCCCACTTCCAGGCTGACCAGACGCCCCAATGGGGCCTTGTGCTGGCGCAAGACCTGCGCGAAGCGGCGCACCAGTTCACCCCGCTGAGGTGCAGGCACCTGGGCCCATCGCCGAAAGGCCGCCTGGCTGCGTGCCAACAGCCCATCCACTTGCTGCACCGAAGTGGCCTGCACCTTCGCCAACACCTGGCCGTCAATCGGGCTGTGGCTGCACAGCGCGCCGCCCTGCAGCAACGCGGGTGCAAGCCCCAACTGCGCCCACACATCCATCAGTTCTTGTTGCGTATTCATGGTCAAACGATACCAAGCGTTCAGCTGATGGAAGACACCGGGCGCAGTTCTTCGTAGGCGTGCCCAAAGCGGTTGGCCAGGAAATCGGACAAAGCCACCTGCTCCTGTCGGATGAAGCCATGCTGGGGCAGCTTGCCCTGGCGGAACAAATCAAGCACCGCACACAAGCCCGCGGCCGTGGTGATCTGGATGGCCGACTGCGGCATGGGTGCGTCGCGGTCGGCGAAGATCTTGCGCGCGAACACTTTTTCCACGAAACGCCCGCCGCTCATGCCGCTGACGGTCACGAACACCAGCACCACATCCTGCATGGTGGTGGGCACCGCGCGGCGCAGGATGTTCTTCAGGGTGTCGGCGTCGTGCTTGAGACACAGGTCGTCCAGCAGCACCTTGATCAGGGCCCGGTGCCCCGGGTAGCGCACCGATTTGTAGTCCAGGTTGCGCGCGCGCCCGGCCAAGGTTTCGCACAAGGTGCCCAGCCCACCACTGGTGTTGAAGGCTTCGTACTCGGTGCCGTCCAGGCTGAAGTGCTCCAAGCCCTCCAGCGGCAGCACCTCCAGGCGCTGCCCGTCGCGAATGGCCTCGCAGGGGTGGCAGTACTCGTTGATCAGGCCATCCACGCTCCAGGTCAGGTTGTACTTCAGCGCATTGGTGGGAAAGGCCGGCAGTGCACCCACCCGCATCTTCAGGTCGAAGATTTCATCGAAGCCACGCGCCAGGTCATGCGCCACGATGCCCACAAAGCCCGGCGCCAAGCCGCACTGCGGCATCAAGGCCGTGTCCGCACCTTCGGCCAGTTCACGGATGCGGCGTGTGGCGGCCACATCCTCGGTGAGGTCGAAATAGTGGCACGCAGCCGCGCGCGCGGCCTGTGCAACCGCACAAGCGCGGTCATAAGGCAGTGCATTGACCACGGTATCGTGGCCCTGCAGCAGGGCTTGCAGGGTTGCCGGTGCATCGTCGGGCAGGTGCACGGTCTGAAGCCCCAAGCCCGCCAGGGGCAGCAGCGCATTCGCGCTTCGGTCGGCCACCGTCACGGTGTAGTCGCCCGTACCGGACAGTTGACGGGCAATCGTCTGGCCGATGTGGCCCGCGCCCAACAGGATGGTTTTCATGTGGAACTCCCTTGAAGTGGTTGTGGGCACTGTAGGGTGGACTGAAGTCACAAGATAGCGTCAAATAGTCGATATGTCGTTCTTGATGAACGGTTCGTCATCTTGAACCGACGAAACGATCAAACCAACCCGTCGATCCACATGGCCCCACCCAAACGCCGAACCCGCCCGCAGGCGCCCGTGGCCCTGCACGGTCCGCGCGACGAAATCGACCGCGCCCTGCTGACGCTGCTGCAAACCCATGCCCGCCAAAGCACCGCCGACCTGGCGCGCCAACTGGGCGTGGCCCGCACCACCGTGCTGGCACGCCTGAACCGGTTGGAACGCGACCGCGTGATCCTGGGCTACACGGTGCGGCTGGGCCAAGACGAACAGGACGCCGGCCTTCAGGCCTTCGTGCACATCGCCGTGCAGCCTCGCAGCGGCCGCGGTGTGGAATCACGCCTGCAGCGCATGCCCGAGGTGCGGCAGTTGTGCACCGTCAGCGGCGAATTCGACTATGTGGCGCAGCTGCACGCACCTTCAGCGCTGCGGCTGGACGGCCTGCTTGATGAAATCGGCAGGCTGGACGGCGTGATCCGAACGCAAACCTCGGTGGTACTGGCCCGGCGAATCGACCGGCTGGGCTGAGCCCGCCGCGCTGGTCGAAGCGCGCCAGCCACTGGCGCGGGCGCATGGGTGCGCCACCCACACGGCGCCCAATGACCGCAGCATTGCCGCTCATGTCAGAACAACTGCCCCACGTTGAACAAGGTCAACACACCCAACACTGCAAAGATGAAGGCCGCAATGCCGTGCACCAGCCGCATCGATATCTTCTGCGCAATGCGGTCGCCCAAGAAAACCGCCGGCACATTGGCCAGCATCATGCCCAAGGTCGTGCCCAGCACCACCGCCACCACCTCGGTGTAGCGCGCGGCCAGGGCCACGGTGGCAATCTGCGTCTTGTCGCCCATTTCGGCCAGGAAGAAGGCAATCACGGTGGTGCCGAACACTCCGAAGCGCTGGTGCTGAGCACCGGCATCTTCATCAATCTCATCAGGCACCAGCATCCAACCGGCCATGGCCAGGAAGGACAAACCGATGACCCAGCGCAGCACATTCGGCCCCATCGCCTGCGCCACCCAACCACCCACCGCGCCGGCGGCGGCATGGTTCAACACGGTGGCCACAAAGATGCCCGCAATGATGGGAATCGGCTTGCGAAAGGCCGCCGCCAGCACGATAGCCAACAGTTGGGTCTTGTCGCCCATTTCACCCAGTGCAACCACACCGGTGGAGATCAAGAAGGCTTCCATGGCGCGCGAGTGTAGCCACGCACCAGGGCTGCGCCGGCTCAAGCGCCTGGGCCCTCATCGGCTACAAGATCAGCCCGAAGACCTCCTACCCGTCTTCAACCCTTCCACCCCACTTCTTCAGGAGTCTCCACATGAACGAAATGCGCCTACTCGACCCCTTCCTGCGCGACCCCTTCGATGACAGCCTGCGAGGCCTCATGCGCCCCTGGCGCATGAGCCTGGTTGATGGCGCACCGCGCATGCGCGTGGATGTGTCCGAACAGGAAAACAGCTACCTGGTCAAAGCTGATATTCCCGGCATGCGCAAGGAAGACATTGATGTGCGCATCGACGGCAACCTGGTGACCCTGAGCGCACAAAGCAAGTCGGAGAAGCAGGAAGTCGACGACGGCCGCGTGCTGTTCAAGGAGCGGCAGGAGGGCTATGCCAGCCGTTCATTCAGCCTGGACTGCCCCGTGGATGAAGCGCGTGCCGATGCACGCTATCAAGACGGCATCCTCACGCTGAAATTGCCCAAGAAGGCCGCCGGCAGCACCAAACGGTTGTCGGTTCAGTAGCCGGCTTGCGCGGGCGCGCGCTGCGCGCACCTGCGCTTCGATGGGAGGATAGACTCCAAAACATTCGCGAAACCAGCGGTGCAGGAGGACCTCCCCTTTGAGCATCCAACACACGGGCAGGCCCCGCTGTTGCTGGCGCCGGCGCGTAAGCCTAGGCATCGGCTTGGCTGCCTTGGCGGCCGTGGCCACCACGGGCTGCGCTGCAGGCACCCGTGCACCAGACGGCCCGGTGGCGCAGGAGATGAGCCTGCCCACCGTCGCCCACCCCGGGGAATCCGCCAGTCTGCGTGCGCGCCTGCGGGGTACCCTGGTGGCATGGGCCGGCCCGCGCGGGCGCCGCGAACTCTTCGAATTGAACCTGCCCAATGGCGAACGCCGAGTGCGGCCGCTCCACGAGCCGGGCTCTGTCCTGTCAGGGGAAACCAGCGAACCGGACATGCAGGGCCGCATCGCCGTCGGCATGTCCACGCCCGACACCCAGGCCCCGCCCAAGGTCAGTGGATTTGATCTGGTAGACCGTTCCGGCAAGCGCCTAGCCCTGATGCGAGTGGCCGAAGCCGCCCGGCTCTTTTCTCAGGACACCGCGCTTTCCTTCGACGGCGGCCGCTTGGCCTACCTGCGCACGCCCATGGTGCCCAGCGCCCCCGATGCACCCCGCGGCACGGTCGTCGCCTTCCACCTTTGGGCCGCATTCAGCGATGGCCGCAGCGAACCCCGGCGCCTGCTGGCCGACCCCTTGGTGCTGGGCAGCGGCCTGTTGGGCTCCACCCTGTCCAGGCCACCAGGTGTGGGTGTCCACCGACGGCAAGAGCCTGTTGGTGCGCCTGCAGGAGGAAGCGGCCCGGGTGGCCGGCGCGCAGCCCACCACCAAGGCCGCTCCGCTCTCGGCGCAGCGCCCTACGGCATTGGTGCGCCGCGCAGTGCAGGCCTAAGGCGAATTCGGTGCGCCCCAGGCGTTGGCCCACCTTCCCAAGGAGATCACCGCGGTGCTGGCCTGGCTGGACGACCGCTATCTGGTGTACCGCGGCGATGTCACGCCCGGAGCCCCCTCCGGGCTGACGACCAGCAACAGCCCATTGGTGGGCCCAAAACGGTTGCAGGCGGTCAAGGTGATGGACACGCAGACCGGTGAATTCCTCACCGTGCTGGAGGGGGTGGACCCAAGAGCCAGAATCGCGGTGCGCTGAGCATCGTGGTCTCTTGCCTTCCCCATAATGCGGGTCGTGTGCCGCAGCCTGCTGCGCCACCGCTTCACGCCGCACTCGTTCCTGTCTCTAGGCCCGCACCGTGTTCCAGTACCACACCATCCCCGTCACCCCTTTTCAGCAGAACTGCTCGATCGTGTGGTGCGACCAAACCATGGACGCAGCCGTCATCGACCCCGGTGGTGAACTGACGCGCATTCGCGATGAGATCAAGAAGCGCGGCCTGACGCTCAAGGCCATCTGGCTCACGCACGCCCACATCGACCATGCCGGCGGCACGGGCCAACTGGCCCGGGAAGATCAGTTGCCCATCATCGGCCCGCACCCGGGTGACCAATTCTGGATCGACGGCCTGCCGCAGCAAAGCGTGCAGTTCGGCTTCCCCAAGGCCGAAATGTTCAAACCCGACCGCTGGCTGGCCGATGGCGACACCGTCACCATGGGCAACTGCACCTTGGACGTGCGCCACTGCCCTGGCCACACGCCCGGTCATGTGGTCTTCCATTCCAAAGAAGGCCAGCGCTGCTTCGTGGGCGATGTGCTGTTTGCCGGCAGCATCGGCCGCACCGATTTTCCGGGCGGCAACTACGACACGCTGATCGCCAGCATCACGCAGCGGTTGTGGCCCATGGGCGATGAAACGGTCTTCATTCCGGGTCACGGCCCCGAGAGCCACTTCGGCCGTGAACGGCGCAGCAATCCCTATGTGGGCGGTACCTGAACGCGCCTAGGACTTCGCCGATGTCGGCGGGCCGAATACCCGGTCGGGGCGCGGTGCGCGCGCATACAAGGGCTGCACCTTGGACAGCACCTTCTGGATGTCTTGTATGCGCGAATCACCCGCCGGGTGCGTGCTCATGAACTCCGGCGGCGCGCCCTTGTTGGCCTGCAGCATCTTTTGCCACAGCGTCACGCCGGCTTCAGGGTTGTAGCCTGCGCGGGCCGCCAGGTCCAAGCCCACCAAGTCGGCTTCGGTTTCATCGTCGCGGCTGAATTTCAGCGTCAACAGTTGCGCGCCCATGCCCACGGCCAGGTCACCCACCTGGCCCAGGCCCAGCAGCGAAGACACCAGGTTCGCACCGAGGCGCGTAGCCGCTTGCTTGCCCATGCGTTCACGGGCGTGTTCACGCAGCGCGTGCGCCACTTCATGGCCCATGATCATGGCCACTTCATCGTCGCTCAACTGCAGCTTGGACAGAATGCCCCAGTAAAACGCGATCTTGCCGCCCGGCATGCAGAACGCATTGACCTGCTGGCTGCCGAACAATTGCACATCCCAGGTCCAGTCGCGCGCACGCGGGTTCCAAGGAGCTGCGAAGGGGATGATGCGCTGTGAGATGGCCCGCAGTCGAACCAGTTGCGGATGATCCGCCTGCGCCAGTTGGTTCTTCTGCTGGGCCTCCCGCGTCATTTGCCGAAACTGCACGGCTGCGGCCTGCTCCACCTGCTCCGGCGGTATGGCTTTCACGAACACCGAAGTCTTGCCCACCTCCTTGCGCAGGCCCTCATCCACAGGCGGTGCAGGCGGCGCCGCAGGCCCAGACTGTGCCCAGGCACCACCACCCAGCATGGAGGCGGCCGAGACAGCGGCCAACCCGGTGAACAAACGCCGCCCATGCAAGCCACAGGCCAGGCGCACGCCCGCCCCGTGGCAGGCGCAGCGGCGCGCGGCCACCAGGGGCGGCAGCGGGAAGTCACCGTCGGTGCGAAAGCCGGCCTGTGCACCGCGCACGGCCGGCCGCTCGTCGGGGGATTGGCGAAGTTCGTCGTTCATGGCCCGTCAGTTCGGGTTGAAAACCCAAGAGTCAAGCGCTTGATTTTGCAGCCACTGGGCTTTCCAGTGCACGCACTTCCCTACGCAGCCACCACAGCAGCCCCAAACCTGGCAGGGCCACTACGGTACTCGCCACGAAGAACACTGGCCAGCCGATGCTCTCGGCCAGCACACCGGCCATGGGCCCCACCCACACCCGGCCCACCGATGCGAATGCACTGAGCAGCGCGAAGTGTGTGGCGGTGTAACGCTGGTTGCAAAGGCTCATCAGGAAGGCCACGAAGGCTGCCGTGCCCATACCACCGCTGAGGTTTTCGAAGGCAATCACCATCAGCAGGCTGCCATCCACCGGGGTGGCCGCAGCCAGCTTCACGAAGCCCCAGTCGAAGGCTGGCAACAGCACCGCGCCCAGCGACCCCTTGCCTGTGGCAGCCAACCACCAGAAGCCCAGGTTGCTGGCCATCTGAAGCAAGCCGAAAGCCAGCAAGGAACGCCACAGGCCCAGGCCCAGCATCAGTGCGCCCCCCAGCAGCGCGCCGCCGATGGTCAGCCACAGGCCGATCACCTTGTTCACCACACCCACCTCAGCGCTGGAGAAGGCCATCGACTTCAGCAGGAAAGGCGTCATCAGCGAACCGGCAAAGGCATCCCCCAACTTGTAGAGAACGATCAACCCCAGGAAGGCCCATGCGCGCGGTTGCGAAAAGTAACTCGACAGGCCCGACAGCAGCGTGACGAACCCGGCACGGCGCGCTGCCCAGGCGGCCAATGGAATCGTCAGCGCCAGCCCCAGCAGCAGTGCCAACAGGTTCACCCATTTGCCCTGCAAGGCCGCCGGCATGGTCGAACCCTGCAGCAGCGGGCCCAACAGCACCTGCGCCACATCGGTACCGAATCGTTCAGTCAAGCCCACACCCACGGCCACCGCCACCACGATGGCGGCAAAGCCCCACAGGTCGCGGGCGGCGGGCGCCAGCGCAGCTTGTGCAGCAGCCGTGCGGTCAGCGTCTGCAGCCAGGGGCGGCGTCAACACCGCGCTCACCGCCGCCAGCAACAGCATCAAGCCCGCCATCCCTTCATACACCTCAGCCCAGGACCAGCCGCCGCCCTGTTGGGCATCGGTCCAGATGAAGGCCAGGCCGCCGCTGACCACCATCGCCAGCCGGTACCCCATCACATTCAGCGAAGCCCCCAGGCCCCGCTCTCGGGCCTGCAGCAGTTCGGTGCGGTACGCATCAATCACCACATCCTGCGACGCGGACAAAAACGCCACCAACACCGCCAAGGCCGCGTAGAGCTTCAATTCCTGTGAGGGAGAGGTTTGCGACAGCGCCCACAAGGCCGCAGCCAGCAACACCTGGGTCAGCACCATCCAACCGCGGCGGCGCCCCAAAAGCGGCAGGTCGAAGCGGTCGATCAGCGGCGCCCACAGAAACTTGAAGGTGTAGGGCAGGCCCACCAGGCTCAGGAAGCCGATGGTGGCCAAGTCCAGCCCCTCCAGGCTCATCCAGGCCTGCAGCGCTTGGCCCGTCAAGGCCAGGGGCAGGCCGGAGGCGAAGCCCAACACAGTGACCAACGCAAGGCGCCAGGCGCGTGCGGGCCAGGCCGTAGACGCGGCAATAGCAGAAGGCAGCATGGCCGGGATTGTCGGCGCTTTGAACCTTGCCCCAGGGCCGCAGCCGCTCAAGTTGCTGGTCTGGCAAACCCCCGCCCGCGCCGCGCGTGTGCCGCTGGCGCTATCCTGCGGGCATGACGAATCTCAAGCCCCAACCCCTGCTGTGCCACCTGTCGTTCAGCCTGCTGGCTGCGTTCGCGGCGCTGGCCGCCCCGGCCGGCGCCAATGAAACCACCACCGCGGCCTGCACCGACTTCTACGACCATGTGAACGGCCAGTGGGTCAACCGCACCGAACTGCCGGCCGACCGCGCCCGCATCGGCAGTTTCGACCAGTTGGCCACCTCCAACACACGGTTGCTGATTCGTTCGCTGGACCAACTGTTGGCAGACCCCAAACGGCAGGACACCCCGGGCCTGAAGCTGTTGGCCGCCTGGTACGGCAGCGCCCTGGACCCGGCCATCGCCAAGGCCGCCGGCCTGAAGCCCGCACAGCCCCTGCTGCA
>CAMCTE010000016.1 GCA_945878385.1 Azohydromonas lata NBRC 102462
GGCGTTGTTCTTTTAGGGAGTCATTTCGGGATGTCAAGATAGGCAGACACCGCCCAACGGCTGATAATGACCCTCGAGGAGAGAGAGTCCATGAACCAGACGGCCTACGCCAACGACCAATTCCTGCGCGCCTGCCTGCGCCAGCCGACCGACTACACACCCGTGTGGCTGATGCGCCAAGCGGGCCGTTACCTGCCCGAATACAACGCCACGCGCGCCAAGGCCGGCAGCTTCATGGGCTTGGCCACCAGCCCCGACTTCGCCACCGAAGTCACCCTGCAGCCTCTGGACCGCTACCCATTGGATGCGGCCATCCTGTTTTCCGACATCCTCACCGTGCCCGACGCCATGGGCCTGGGCTTGAGCTTTGCCATTGGCGAAGGGCCGCGCTTTGCCAAAACGGTGCGCGAAGAGGCCGATGTGGCCGCGCTGGCCGTGCCCGATATGGACAAGCTGCGCTATGTCTTTGATGCCGTCGCCTCGATCCGCAAAGCGCTCACGCTGCCCGATGGCCGCAGCCGCGTGCCCCTGATCGGGTTCTCCGGCAGCCCCTGGACACTGGCCTGCTACATGGTTGAAGGCGCCGGCAGCGATGACTACCGCCATGTGAAGAGCCTGATGTACCGCCGGCCCGACCTGATGCACCGTGTGCTGGAAATCAATGCGCAGGCGGTGACGGCCTACCTGAATGCCCAGATCGAAGCCGGTGCGCAGGCGGTGATGGTGTTCGACAGTTGGGGCGGCGTCCTCGCAGACGGCGCGTTCCAGGCCTTCAGCCTGGCCTACACCCGCCGCGTGGTCGAGGGTCTTAAGCGCGAGCATCAGGGCCAGCGCATTCCTTGCATCGTCTTCACCAAGGGCGGCGGCCAGTGGTTGGAGGGCATTGCCGCGTGTGGGGCTGATGTGGTGGGCCTGGACTGGACGACCGACCTGGCTGCGGCCCGCTCGCGTGTGGGCGACCGGGTGGCCCTGCAGGGCAATATCGACCCGATGGTGCTGTTCGGCGGTGAAGCGGCGGTGCGGGCCGAGGTGCGGCGCACCCTAGACCGGTTCGGTGCCCCGAAGAAAGCGGATGGCAACTGGGGAGGCCATGTATTGAACCTGGGGCATGGTTTGAACCAACACACCCCACCCGAGGCGGTGGCGGCCCTGGTAGACGAAGCCCATACCCATTCGCGACGAAATCACCAGAATTGAGCGCCACGTGTGCACTCACTACCGCTTGAAAACCGATCAAACCGCAAATTGGTGATCTGTGAAATTTCGACGCTGCCCGCACCCCCTGTGGAGGGACTTATCCCCAGTTCGGTGCGAGCGAAGAAAACCTCCCACTTGCGACGAACAAGATCTGAGAAAATTCAAAGTTACAAGTTAAGTTGTTGATTCTTCGAAATTAATTCGCGTGCTCCGTTCTGAGGCAACTCAAGGGTGTCAGAGCAAAATCAGGGACTTGGCGCATCCATCGGCAGCTTGTCCCCAAACTTGTCCACAGGAATCGTGGGTAAGCCCATAAAACCCATCTGAATCAAGCAGTTAGATCGTATGGTTCAGGAAAGGGATTCGTGTGGCGGTGCAACATCACAAGCGCCGCAGTCGGCAGCCCACTTGTCCGTGGTGGTGGATTTGCCGCAGCACAGCGGCATGAGGGGGCCATTGACCTACACCCACCCCATCGCCTTGCCTCCAGGCACCTTGGTGCAAGTGCCCTTGGGCAAGCGGGAAGTGCTGGGGCTGGTGTGGGATGCGCCCGTGGTGCAGGGAACTCCCGATGGGCCGCCGCAAGGGTGGACCCTGCGGCCCCTGTCGGCGGTGCTGGAGCAACTGCCTCCACTGTCGGCCCACTGGCGGCGCTTGATGGCCTTCACCGCCGATTACTACCAGCGCGGATTGGGTGAACTGGCGCTCTCGGTTCTGCCCCCTGAACTGCGCAAGGCCACGCCGGCCGCCCTGGAGCGCCGAAGTGCGCGGCTGGGTCAGGCGCTGGCCAAAGATGCCGCACGCGCGCAACAACAGCAGACGGCCGAGACCGCGCCAGCGCTGCCGACTCTGACGGCCGAACAAGCGGCCGTGCTGCAGGCGATGTCAACGCCCGAACACTCTTCGTCAGCACCCGTGCTCCTGCACGGCGTCACGGGCAGCGGGAAAACCGAGGTGTACCTGCAGCTGGCCCAACAGGCTTTGGAGCAGGGGCACCAGGTGCTGGTGATGGTGCCGGAGATCAACCTCACGCCGCAACTGGAGTCGCGCCTGCGCGAACGGTTTGCCGGCCGGCGCCTGGTGACGCTGCACAGCGGCCTGACCCCAGCCCAACGGGTGAACCACTGGCTGCAGGCCCACCTGGGACAGGCCGACCTGCTCCTGGGGACGCGCTTGTCGGTGATGGCCTCGCTGCCGCGCCTGGGTTTGATCGTGGTGGATGAAGAACACGACCCCTCCTACAAACAGCAGGAAGGCGCGCGCTATTCGGCGCGGGATCTGGCGGTGTACCGCGCGCACCAGGAGGGCATACGCGTGGTGCTGGGTTCTGCCACGCCGTCGCTGGAGAGTTGGCGCCACGCCCAGCAGGGACGCTACCGCTTGCTGCGCATGCCCACGCGCGTAGGGGCGGGTGAACTGCCGAAAGTGGAACTGGTGGACTTGAACCTGCAGCCGCGCGGAGTGGCCGGTGGGGCAGGAGGAAGCCTTCTTTCCACCGCGCTGATCGCGGCGGTGCAGGAGCGCATTGACCGGGGAGAGCAAAGCCTGCTCCTGCTCAACCGCCGCGGCTATGCCCCGGTGCTGCAGTGCGGCGCCTGCAGTTGGAAAAGCGCCTGCGCGCACTGCAGCGCCTGGCAGGTGTTCCACAAGGTGGACCGCAGCCTGCGCTGCCACCATTGCGGTGCGGCACAAAGGGTGCCACGCGCCTGCCCGGATTGCGGCAACCTCGACCTATCGGCCGTGGGGCGTGGAACGGAGCGTTTGGAGGAGCAGTTGCCGCCCTTGTTGCGGGGGCGAGAAGGAGGCCCGGCGCGCATCCTGCGCATCGACGCCGACACCACACGGCGAGCCGGTTCGCTCCAGAGCCAACTGGCCCAGGTGCATGACGGTGATGTCGATGTGCTGGTGGGCACGCAGATGGTGGCCAAGGGTCATGATTTCCGCCGCATCACGCTGGTGGCGGCGGTGAATCCCGACGGAGCCCTGTTCACCAGCGACTTCCGAGCACCCGAGAGGCTGTTCGCCTTGTTGATGCAGGCCGCAGGCCGCGCCGGGCGCGATGCAGAGCAGTCCGAACGCAGCCGCATGCTGATCCAGACCGGCCACCCCACCCATCCCTTGGTGCAGGCGCTCAAGCGGCACGACTATGAGGCGTTCGCCGCCTCTCAGCTCGAAGAGCGGGAGGCGGTGGGCCTGCCGCCCTTCAGCCACCTGGCGGTGTTGCGGGTGGAAGCGCGCACGGTCGAAGCTGCACAGGCCTTTCTGGCTGACGCCACCGCTTGGGTGCGCGCCGACCTGGACGCGTTCGGGTCAGCGCACTCGCCCATCACGGTGTACCCGGCCGTGCCGGCGCCCGTGGCCCGTGTGGCCGATCTGGAGCGCTGGCAGATGCTGCTGGAGTCCACTTCGCGCCCCGCCCTGCAGGTGCTGTTGCGCCAATGGTCACCACAGTTGCTCGCCTTGCGCGAAGCCCACCGCGGCGTGGTGCGATGGGCGCTGGATGTGGACCCGCTGAGTTTGTAAGGTACTGGTCTGCCAAGCTCCTGCCAAGCCCTTGCCAAGCCCTTGCCAAGCCCTTGCCAGCCCAGCCGGGCCAGACTGGCCATGGGCAGATCACAGACCGGGCTTCACGCCGAAAGTCCAGGCCCACACGGCAAAGGTGATGAAGGCCGCCGTGGTCGAGCCCATGATGATGCGTGCAATGAGCCCGTTGTCCGCGCCGTATCGTTCGGCCAGCATGGATACGTTGCTGGCGCTGGGCAGGGCGGCCATGAGGGTGATGGCGGCCACCTGAAGGTCGGTCAGGCCTGCACCAAGCGCCCGCGCCGTCAGCAGCGCCGTCAGAAGCAGCATGGGATGCACCAGCAGTTTGATGGACACGACCCCGGCGATCAAAGGCCAGCGGCTTTGGCCCATGTCAGCCGCTGTGCCCTGGGCTTGCGGCACCCGCGAACGGAACAGTACCGCACCAATGGTGAACAGCGCCACCGGGCTGGCGGCATCGGCCAGCATCCACACCACCTTTTCCACCGGTCCCAGGAACTGCAGGCCCAAGGCCGACATGGTGCCTCCCAACGCGATGGACCAGGGCAGGGGGTTCAGCAAAGGCGCCTTGAGGGCAGCCAGGAACGCCGAACCGGAACCCCCGCCCTGACCGCGCTGTGCCAGGGCCAGGCACACCGATGTGGTGAGCATCATGTCCAGCAGCATGGTGCAGATCACCGGCCCGGCCGCCCCGGGGCCCAGCAGGGCCACGAGCAGTGGAACGCCAATGAAGCCTGAGTTCGGGAACGCGC
This sequence comes from Azohydromonas lata NBRC 102462, assembly GCA_945878385.1. Classification (GTDB taxonomy): domain Bacteria; phylum Pseudomonadota; class Gammaproteobacteria; order Burkholderiales; family Burkholderiaceae_C; genus RFTU01. Next base: position 4,494 of record CAMCTE010000016.1, read on the forward strand.
CCACCAGGGCGGCAAAGGCGGTGTCCCGTGGCCCGGCGCGCAACGCGCGGCCCAACAGCAGCACGAGAACCACCACCACCACCGCACAGGTCAGATACAGGCTGCTGATCACTGGATCCAGCAGTTGCGCCAATGGCGTGTTGATGCCGAAACGCAGCAGCATGCAGGGCAGTGCAAAGAACAGCACAAAGGTGTTGAGGCCTGGAATGGAGGCCAAGGGCAGCCATCCACGCTGCGCGGCCAGGTAGCCGGCCAGAATCAGCGCGAAGAAGGGAATGGTGACCGACAGGATGGCCTGCATGGGCTGGGAGTATCGCAAGCCCGCAGACTGTCGCCCGAGATTGCGGCCGGTCACCCGCCTGGGGGTTTCTGTCGCATGATGATGTGTTGGACGCTCCAGCCGCACTAGCATGCGGGTTGTCATCACCATTGAGGCCTTTCGCCATGACCGAGGAATCCGTCAATCCGCCCCGCCCCTCCCGCTTGCGCCGAGTTTTTTCGGGTGTGGGCCGGGGCCTGGACATGCTGCAAACGGGAATCAAGCGGCTGTTCATGCTGCTGGCCATCGGCGGCGCCGTGGTCGGGGTGGTGGCCGGCATCAAGGCAAGCCAACCGCCGGCACTGCAGGAACAGACCGTGCTGGTGCTGGACCTTGACGGCCCCTTGCGCGAACAGGCCGCTGGCGGCGCACGCGACAGCGTGTTGGGTCAACTGCAAGGCCAGGCGCCCAAGCAGGTTCGCTTGCGCGACCTGTTGGCCGCCCTGGACCACGCCCAGCGCGACCCGAACATACGGGCCGTGATGCTCAAGCTCGACCAGTTCGGTGGCGCGGGGCTTTCGTCCCTGCGGGAAGTGGCCGCGGCCATCGAGCGCTTCAAGGCTACCGGCAAGCCGGTGGTGGCCTGGGGCAACAACTGGGACCAACGGGGCTACTTCCTGGCCGCGCATGCCTCCGAGGTGTGGCTGCACCCGATGGGGGGCGTGTTGGTGGAGGGCTATGGCCGCCAGCGCAACTACTACAAGGATGCGCTGGACAAGGTGGGTGTGCAAGCCAATGTGATCCGCGCGGGCAAGTACAAGAATGCGGGCGAGCCCTACTTCACCAACGGCCCTTCCAAGGAAACGCTGGAAAGTGAGGCCCATGTCTACGAGGCCATCTGGGAACTCTACCGCCGTGGTGTGGAGCGCGCGCGCAAGCTGCCCGACGGCGCCATCCAACAGGCCATCGACAGCCTGCCGGGGTCCCTGACGAGCGTGGGTGGCGACGGGGCCCAATGGGCCTTGCAGCAGAAGTGGGTGGATGCGCTCAAGACACAAGACGAGATGCGCAAGGCCATGATCGAGGCGGGAGCGGCCGACGAAAAGAAGAAGTCCTTCCGCCAGGTGTCGCTGGGTCAGTACCTTCGCCATGTGCCTCGTCGGCCGGCTGATGCGCCGGTGGCCATTGTGGTGGCCGAGGGTGAGATCGGTGATGGGCAGGCGCCAGCCGGCCGGGTGGGTGGCGACAGCACCTCGGCCCTGATTCGCAGTGCGCGCGAGGACGACAAGATCAAGGCGGTGGTGCTGCGGGTGAATTCGCCTGGCGGCAGTGCCTTCGCCTCTGAACAGATTCGCCGTGAACTGCAGCTCACCCGCGAGGCGGGCAAGCCGGTGGTGGTGTCCATGGGCGATGTGGCGGCCTCAGGCGGCTACTGGGTGGCCATGGCCGCCGACGAAGTGATTGCCGAGCCGGCCACCATCACGGGTTCGATCGGCGTATTCGGCATGTTGCCCACGGCGCAGGGCCTGATGGACAAGGCTGGCGTGCGAACGGGCGGATACCGCACCACCTGGCTGGTGGGCGCCTACGATTTCCGTCGCGACCTGGACCCGCGCTTTGCGCAGTTGGTGCAGGCCAGCATCGGCCACATCTACACCGACTTCACCACCAAGGCGGCTGCGGCGCGCAGCACCACACGCGAGGCGATTGACGCGGTGGCGCAGGGCCGCATCTGGACGGGCGAGCAGGCCCGCGGGCATGGGCTGATCGACCGCACCGGCACCTTGGGCGACGCCATCAAGGCTGCACGCGAGAAAGCGAAGCTGCCCGAGGACGCGGCGGTGCGCTATGTGGAGAAGTCGCCTGGTCCGTTCATGGAGTTGCTCCAGCAGCTGGGTCTGGAGGCCGGTGCCCTGCAGCGGGTGCAGGCCGTGCTTGGCCTCATCGGCCTGGACGGCGGTGAGGCGGCGCTGCCGGGCATGTCCGCTGCCATGGGCGTTGCCGCGCCGATGCTCGATGGGCTGGATGTGGGCGCTGACCTGTGGTGGCTGGCCGATGTGGTGCAGGCCAAGCGGCCCTTCTCCGCGGTGGTGCACTGCTTGTGCGGCAGCGAGCGATAGGGCCTGCCTGTCGTCAGCCGTGAGCCCTCTGCGCAGGGCTCACGAGGGCGTGCGTCAGACCGCTTGAACGCCCGGCCGGCGCGGGTCCACCGCATAGCGTGCACCGACGCGGACGGCGCTGGCCGGTTCTTCGATGTTGTCGACGACAAAGAGTTGGGCCATCAAGGCTTGCTCGTCGATCTCGAAGGCCACGAAACCTCGCTCGTCGATGCGGGCGTGGGGATAGCCGTCCCAGCCGTCGGTCCAGTAGGTGCCGCGCCCCGGGCCATAGGGGTCGCTCCAACTCCAGCGGCTCATCAGGGTCTGTTCACCCACGAGATTCCAGCGCCGCTGCGTGTCCCATCCTTGGGCCAACCATTGTTCCTGTGCGCTTCCCAACAGGGTGCGCGAGGTTTGATCGAGCTCCGGACAATCGCGCAAGTTCACGATGTGACTGCAACCGCCGCGGTCGGGCCGCGGGCATACCTGCGGATCGCGGTACTGGCGGTCATCCAACAGGTGGATGCGCGCCAGGCGGCCCCAATCGGCGCGGCGGTACAGCGGCAGCGACCCCCCGGGCGCATTCAGATCGGGCTTGAGCCGGTGCGGCAGGGGCATGTGTTCCCAATAGGCCTGGTAGGCCTGACGCCGCTGCGTGGCGAAGTCGGGTTGCAGGCGTTGGCCCTGAAGACTGGCGTAGTCGTTGTCGACTTCATGGTCGTCCCAGATGGGTATCCATGGGGCGCAGGCATGGGCCGCCTGGAGGTCGGGGTCGCCCTTGTACTGCGCGTAGCGGGCCCGGTATTGCGCCAGGCTCTGCACATAGCCACCGGTGTGCCGCCGTACGCGGCCGGCGTTTGGGGTGGCCGTTTCGTAGATGCAGTCGCCCAGGAACAGGATGAGGTCGGGCTACCAGGCTGCGGCGTGTCGCCAAGCCGAGAAGAAGCCCATGTCGTAGCGCTGGCAACTGGCGATGATGAGCTTCAGGCGGGCAGCGGCGTCCGGTGCGGGTGCGGTGCGGGTGCGGCCCACCGGGCTGCGCTGACCCAATGCCGTGAAGCGGTACCAGTAGGGTCTGCCAGGTAGCAGCCCGGCGGGCTCGGCATGCACGCTGTGGGCCCAGGCCGCCTGTCCAGGCGCACAGGGCCGTGCCGGTGGTGAGCAGGGTGCGGCGGCGCATTTCAGCGGTCTTGTATCACGCCCGCGCGGGCCAGCCAAGTGCGGCCCCTTGGCTATGATCCGCGGCCCTTTCCATCCTGCCTTCATGCCCGCTGCACTTTCCCCTCCCGTCGGTTTGAACCCTGCCCAACTGCAGGCGGTGCATCATCTGGACGGACCTTGCCTGGTAGTGGCCGGAGCCGGTTCGGGCAAGACCCGCGTGATCACCCACAAGATTGCGCGGTTGCTGCAGGCCGGGCTGGAGCCCGGGCAGATTGCAGCCATCACCTTCACCAACAAGGCAGCGCAGGAAATGCGCGAGCGCGCCAAGGCCCTGGTGGGGCCGCGCGCGGCCAAGGACTTGGCGGTCAGCACCTTTCACAGTCTGGGTGTGCGGCTGCTGCGGGAAGACGGCTCGGCCGTGGGCCTCAAGCCCGAGTTCAGCATCCTGGACAGCGACGATGTGCTGAGCCTGTTGCGCGATGCCGGTGCCACGACTGATGCCAAGTTGGCCCGCCAGTGGCAATGGTGCATCAGCCTGTGGAAGAACCAGGGCCTGGACAGCCACGGGGCGGCCGCCGCCGCACAAAACGACAACGAGCGCGTGGCCGCGCGGGTGATGAAGCTCTTCGAGGAACGCCTGCAGGCTTACCAAGCGGTGGACTTCGATGATTTGATCGGCCTGCCCTTGAAGCTGCTGCAACGCGACGCAACGGTGCGCCTGAAGTGGCAGGACCGCTTTCATCATGTGCTGGTGGACGAATACCAGGACACCAATGCGGTGCAGTACGAGTTGATGAAGCTGCTGGTGTCGCACCCCGACCCGCGCCGCGCCGCGCGTTTCACGGCCGTGGGCGATGACGACCAGAGCATCTACGGATGGCGTGGCGCGACCATCGACAACCTCAAGCGCCTGCCCCTGGAGTTCCCGCAGTTGCGGGTCATTCCGCTGGAGCAGAACTACCGCTCCACCGCCGCCATCCTGCGCGCGGCCAACCATGTGATCGCCGGCAACCCCAAGCTCTTCGAGAAGAAGCTGTGGAGCGACTTGGGCGAGGGTGAGCCGGTGCGCCTGTTGGAGTGCGATGGTGAGGAGCACGAGGCCGAGCGGGCCGTGGGCTTCGTCCAGGCCTTGCGCGGCAATGGTGGGCCTTCCATCAAATTGTCGGATTTCGCCATCCTCTACCGCGCCAACCACCAAGCGCGTGCGTTCGAGCAGAAGTTGCGCGCCGCGCAGATCCCCTACAAGGTTTCGGGCGGCCAGAGCTTCTTCGACAAGGCCGAGATCAAGGACCTGTGCGCATGGTTGAGGCTGCTGGTCAATCAAGACGACGACCCGGCCTTCCTGCGGGCGATCACCACACCCAAGCGCGGCATCGGTCATCAGACGCTGGGCAAGCTCGGCGAGTTCGGCTCGATGTGGAAGACCAGCCTGTTCGAGTCACTGTTCGCGCCCAGCCTGGGGGCGGTGCTGCCGGCCAAGGCGGTGGGCTCGCTGCATGAATTCGGGCGCTTCGTGAACGACCTGGCCCACAAGGCAGGGCAGACCTCGGGTGCAGAAGATGCCAAGGCGCTGTTGATGGAATGGTTGCGCGAAATTGGCTACGAGCAACACCTTTTTGACGGCGAAGACAACGAAAAGCTCGCCACTGCCCGCTGGGCCAATGTGCTGGACTTCGTGGACTGGATCGGCAAGCGCTGCGGTGGGGAGATTGACAACCTGGGCGGTATGACCACCGAGACGCCGCGCCGCACGGTGCTGGAAGTGGCGCAAACCATCAGCGTCATCATCAGCCTGGCCGAACGCGGTGACGAGCAGGATGTGGTGACGCTGTCCACGCTGCACGCCGCCAAGGGGTTGGAGTGGCCCCATGTGGTGCTGGCCGGCGTGAACGAGGGGCTGCTGCCCTTCAAGAGTGAAGACGACGAGATGACGCCGGAGCGCCTGGAAGAAGAGCGGCGGCTCATGTATGTGGGCATCACGCGGGCGCGGCAGACGCTGGCGGTCAGTACGCTGCGACGGCGCAAGCGCGGGCGGGAATTGGTGATGGCCATTCCGAGCCGGTTCATCCTGGAGATGAAACTCCACGACACGCCCAACCGCGAAGACCCGCGGGAGAAATTGAAGCGCATGCGGCAGGAACTGGCGGCCAAGGTGGCGGCTTCAGCCAAGGTGGAAGGCGCATAGTCTGGGCTGGGGGAGTGCCCAGCCGTGGCGGTTTACGCCCTGGCGAGCGGTCGAGCGGCCTGCCGCTACATCCCCTTGAACAAGCCGGTGAAGCTGCGGCTGACCTCCAGCTTTTCCGGGTGATCGCGCAGGCTGACGATCTGCCGCCCGCGTTCATCGCGCGTCACACTGGCCACCGCCTGCACATTCACGATGGTGCTGCGGTGGATTTGCCAGAACTGCTGCGGGTTGAGTTCGCTCACCAGTTCCTTGATCGGCTTGCGAATCAAGGCCTCCGCGTTGGCGGTCTGCACGCGGGTGTATTTTTCATCGCTCACGAAGAACAACACCTCGTGCACGGGGATCAACTGCACGGTTTGTCCTGAACCGGCTTGCAGGAACTCCAGATGCGGGGCTGCCTGCCCGCGAAGCTGCGCGCCCAGTTGGTGCAGCAGGGCCTGCAGCGGCGGAGAGCTGTGCACGGCGTCTTCGCCGGCAGGGGTGGTGCGCGCGGCCAGCCGCTGCTGAACTCGCTGCACCGTTTTGGCCAAGCGTTCGGCTGCGGCGGGCTTGAGCACATAGTCCACGGCGCCCTGCTCGAAGGCCTGTACCGCGTATTCGTCATAGGCGGTGATAAACACGATTTCGGGCAGCCACTCCTCGTCGCCCATGTCCATCTGCAGGATCTCGCGTGCAGCTTCCACACCGGTGAGCCCGGGCATGCGGATGTCCAGGAACACCACATCCGGGCGGTGTTGCTGCACCAACTCCACCGCCTCCAGGCCATTGCGCGCCTCGGCTGCGATCTCCAATTCGGGCCACACCTGCGAAAGACGCAGGCGGAGCTGGTCGCGCATCAGCCGCTCATCATCGGCCAGCACTGCACGCACAGGAGCCGTCTCGTGGTTCATGTCGTACCCCGCGAACGCTGCACCAGCCACCAGATCAGGCCGGCCACGATGAGCACGGGCGCGAGTGCGAAGAGGCCGCCGATGACGGTGCCGATGAGCCCCAACACCAGGGCCACCACCACCAACACCGGCACCACGGTCAACAGCAGCAACAGAACAGCCGCCACGGCCGCCAGCACACCGACCATGCCCCAGCCGGAGGGCATCTTCAAGGCCAGGGGTTCGCCGTCGATCACCACCCTGATCGTTTCGTGGTCGCCGATCCAACTCAGGATGCCCGCCACGGCCAGGGTGCCCAGCACCACCATCATCAACAGCAGGGTCATGCAGATTCGAAAAAAGGTTTTCATGGATGTTCTCCTTAGGCGGGTGTCGAGGGGGTGTTCGCATGGTTGGCTTCACCCACCACTCGGTAGGGCAGACGCGCGACCACCTGGGTGCCACCCCCCTCCAGCGGGCCCACGCTGAGCTGCGCCGCAGCGCCGTAGCGCAGCGCCAGGCGCTCACGGATGTTCTTCAGGCCGGTACCGCCGCCCTGCTGCCAATCGGCGGCCAGGCCCACACCGCTGTCGCTCACGGTCAGGCGCAGGTCGCCGTCCACCACGGCAGCCTCCACACGCAGCAGCCCGCCCTCGGGCTTGGGCTCCAGGCCGTGCTTGATGGCGTTTTCCACCAGCATCTGCAGCACCATGGGCGGGCACTCGGCCGAGTGCAGGCCTTCGGGGATGTGAACCTCGGGCTCCAGCCTGTCTTCCATGCGGATCTTCAGGATGGCCAGGTAAGGCTCGATCACCGACCGCTCCTGCCCCAGCGTGCGTGGGCCTGCGGCGCCGCCGTCGCGCAGCGTGGGCATGGTGGCGCGCAGCAGGTCGATGAGGGCGCGCTGCATACGGCTGGCGCGGGGCGGGTCCGTTTCAATGAGGTGTTCGATGGAGGCCAGGGTGTTGAACAGGAAGTGCGGCTCCACCTGAGCCTGCATGGTGGCCATGCGCGCTTCGGCCAGTTGGCGTTTGAGCGACTCGGCCTCAGCCATCTCGGTGGCCTGCGCGGCTGCGGCACGCGCCTGCAGTTGACCCTTGTAGGTCAGCTTGATGATGATGGAGGCCAGGATCCACAACAGCGCCAGGTCGGTGAGGAAGTTCTCGGCATGCACGCGGCTGATGCGCACCGTGGGGCCGCTGGTGCGGGGCCCCCCCTCCACGGCCTCGATGACGGGCTCGCGCAAGGCCTCTTTTACCGCCTGCTTGGCCTCTTCGATCGCTTCCTTTACCGCGGCAGCGTCAGCCCCTTCGGGCAGGGTCACCCGGATGGACGCTTCATCTTTGCCGTCAGCGTTTCGTTGCACGTCCACGCGAATCTCGCGCGAAGCTTCGGTTGGCGCGGAGGCAGCAGAAGCTGCTGCCGCAGGTGCCGCAGCAGGACGCTTGAGCACGGTCACTCCGCTTTCGTCGATACGGATGTCCACGCCTTTGGCTTCGCCCTCGGATCCCCCTTTGGGCGCAGTCTCGATGCGGATGACCTGCTCCCGCTCACCGCGCGGTTTGCCAGGGGCTTCCGGCGGCTTGGGCGTCTTCGGTGCCTCGTGCCGCTCTTCGATCACCTCGCGCATCGTCCAGCTGAAAGGCGGCATGGACTGCAGGATCCCCGCCAGGATCATCAGCAGCAACGAAAGGACAAAAAATCGCTTCCAGGAGATGCCCACCAGCCAGGTGGCATAGGTGTGGAATCCCCGTACCAGAGGTTGCAGTCGTTGGCTCCAGGGGGGGGTCGCAGTCGGCGTGTTCATGGGTGCTCCATCATGCAATGCAGCCGCACTGTAGGCAGGTGAGCCGGCGCAGGCAGCCCCGATGCGACAGACTGCACATCGCCAGGACGAACGGCAGCGGCATGCGATGGATCAGGCCGGTCCGCCCGCGCCGCCTCGGCCATGCCGGGCGGCCCGCTCGCTCAGGGCGTTGGGGAAGAACAGCGCCGTCAGGCTTTTGCTGTGCACCGGCGAAAAGCCTGCACCGCCATACCCCTGCGAACTGCCCGAGGGTGCATCGCGCCGCCAGTCGCGTACCCAGTGGATTTCATCGGCTACCTCCAGAAGGCCCATGGTCTCCCGGTCGCCGATCAGCAGACCGTACATGCGAAGGCCGAGCTGCTCGCGTGCGGCATCGAGCTGATCCAAGGTGGCGCGGGTGCAGCCGAATTCCCCATCGCTGACGATCAGCACATCCGCGCTGGCCCATAGCCGCTGCTGCACCCGCTGCAGCGCTCGCTCAATGGGAGTCTGTACATCGGTGCCGCCATCGAAGCCCTGGCCAATGAGCTGCATCAGCCGTTCGAAGCCCTCGGGGCTGAAATCCAGCTCGCGTTCGATCACTTCATCCGGGCCACCGAAGGCGATCACGGTACAGCCTCGTCGCTCTCGATGGGCCACCCGAACCGCTTCCAGCACCACGGCCTTGGCGATGGACTCCGGTGCCCCCTGCATGGAACCCGATGTGTCCAGGCAGATGATCATCGGCCCGCGCTCCAGACTGTGCGCGGTGGGTGGGCTGGGGCGCTGGCGCGGTGGGGCCTGCGGGTCGGGACGCCAGTCCACCAACAAGGCCTGGCTGTCGTAGGTCAGCAGCCGCGCTTCGGCCTTGCGGGCGCGCCACAGCTTGTGCAGCACCGGATGGCGCAGTTGCTGCAGTTCGCTGCCCAACAGCCTTTCGATGCGGTCGCCCAAGCGGATGCCCTTGAGTTCACCGGGTGAATCGGGCAACACGGTTTCCACTGCCTGCAGGCCCACGGGTTCGCGAAGGCCTTCGTCGCTGTCCTGGGGTGCCGGCGGCTGCGGCGGCGTGATGCTGCGCTGCGCGCGGCCAATGCGCTGCAGCAGCGCACCCAATTCGGGGCGCTGCGCCATCAGGGCGGCCAGCCGCTTGGCCTCCTGCCACTCTCGGCTGCGCAGGTGGCCCTTGAGGGCATCCCATCGCAGGTGTTCCCCATCTCCCAAGCCTTGAATCAGGGCTTGGGCGTCCTCCCAGTCGGCCCGCTCGACGCTCCATTCGGCCTGGAAGGCATGGGCCATGGCGCGGATGGCCTCGCCGCGCGCTTGGCTCTCGTGGCGGTCGATCAGGTGGTCGGCATGCCACAGCGCCGTACGCAGCAATTGCAGCGTGGTGTCGGGGTTGCCGCGGGTCAAGGCCGGAAGGTTCAGCTCCGCCACCACCTTGCGCAAAGCAGCGGCCACCGGCGGGTCGTCGAAATCAGCGCCCGTCTCAGGCAGTTCACCTCCCAGCAGACGGTCGTGCCATCGCGCCAAGTCAAGAAGCCGCTGCCCCAGGGTGCCGCTGCTGCAGACGAGCCCCGGCAGCCAGAGTTCGCGCGCCAGAGCCTCAAGCAGCGGCCCGGGGTCGGCGGCGGGCAATCCTTCTGGCCTGGGTGCGCTGCACATCAGGCCGTGACCGGCATGGGCAGGGGCACATCGGACAGTGCCTCGTCCATCGGCAGCGCCGCAAAGCCCGCCTCGCAGGCCTGCAGTCGGCCCAGCAGGTCGTTCAACAGGGTCGCGCGCTGTCGCAGCGGTTGCAGGCTGCGCAAGGCCAGGTCCTGGGGTAACCACAGGCGGTTCAACAGCTGGGCCTCCAGGTGGATCAGCCGCTCACGCGCATCGTCCAAGGCCCGCTGCACCGGTTCGCGCAGCGCTTGCACCTGCCCCACACGGGCGCGCACATGCAAGGGGCTCCAGCGCTTGCGCAGACTGTCCTCCACCCGTGCCGAATACACGCGCAGCATTTCGCTGGATGCACCCTGTTCGTCGGCCCCGCCCAGGCCGCGGGCCAGGGCCAGCTTGCCGGCCGTGTCGGCTCCGTCTTCGGCCTGTGCGCGGGTTTCAATCTCCAACTGTTTCTCAAAGGCCTCAACGGTGTGACGCCAACCGGGAGCATCGGCTTCACCCAGGCGGAGCACACGCTGCTGCCACCATTGCAGCAGCGTGTGCACCTGCGCGGGCTCTGCCGCTGCAATGAAGGCCGCCAGCCACAGGTCTGTGGGCTCCACCACGCTGCGCCCCTCGGCAGCGGCGGCCACCCGCAGCAGGCGACCCAACTGGCGCCATCGGCGATCCGATACGCGGGTTTGCGGCGTGCGCAATTCGCGCAAGGCATCCAGTGCCTGTGCGCTGAGGGTGACGGCCTGCGCCGCCCCTGCCACTTCGGCACGATCGGCAACTGTCAATCGACGCGGCGGGGGCGCGGTGGTGGTGGCGGCGCCGGTGACCAACTGCTCAAAGGCCATTTCACTGACCGGCTCCACCGGCACGCGGATCAAAAACCGGTCGTGAAACGCCTGCAGCGCCTCATCTCTTGGCGTTTCATTGCTGGCGCCCACCACGGTGACCAGGGGCACGGGAATCCGCGCCGTGCCGTTGTCGAATACCCGCTCGTGCAGGAGCGTCAGTAGGGCATTGAGGATGGCGGAATTGGCCTTGAAGACTTCGTCCAGAAAAGCCACCTGCGCGGTGGGCAGATAGCCCTGCACCAGGCGCTCGTAGCGGTCGTCTTCCAAGGCCTTCAGAGACAAGGGGCCGAAGAGTTCTTCGGGCGTGGAAAACCGCGTGAGCAGACGCTCAAAGCACACGCTGTGGCCGTCCATGCCTTCAGGCTCGATCACCAGTTGCAGCCGCCGCGCCAGTTCGCTCTTGGCCGTGCCGGGTGGGCCAATGAGCAAGACATGCTCGCCTGCCACGGCTGCCAGCAGCACCAGGCGTGCGGCCGCAGCGCGCTCCAGCAGGCCGGCCTCCAAGGCCTGCACCATCAAGGGCAATGCACCGGTGACCTCAAGAGGCGCTGGGAGGGCGTCTGCCGTCCGGATGGAATTCACATCGGCCTCACATGGCGCCTGCGCGTGGTTGGCTGCGGGGCCCATGGGGGGTTCAGACCAGTACGGCCTGGTCGTCCTGGGTCCGCACCACACCATCGGCGATCAGGGACTGCAGGATGTGGTGGGCCAGCGGGCCGGGGTCCATTTGCATCAGACGCTGCACCGCAGGCCTTCGGGCCAAGGGGCTCTGGGCCATCCAGTCGCAAACGGCCTGCAGTGGAAGGCTGCGGTGCTCCATCAGATGGAACACCATCAGCACGCGCAGGGCGTGGCGGGCATGGTTCGCGGGATGTGCTTGCAGCTTGCGCAGGCGCTGTCGGCTGATGGCCAAGGCATCGGCCACTTCGGCGAAGGGCTCCCCGTGGCCAGGAATCACGACGGCTGGGTCCAAGGCCTCGATCAGGTCGAGAGAGGCCAGCGCCGGAGCGAAACCGTCCTCACCGTCGAGTTCCGGAAAGATCACCGCCACCTTGTGGCGCCACAGGGCGTCACCGGAGATGAGCACGCGGTGTTGAGGCTCGAACAACACCACGGCATCGGGGTCGTGGCCACCCGTGGCATGGATCTGCCATGAACGCCCGCCGAGTTCAATCGTGCTGCCCGAACGCAAGGGATGGTCGGCGGCGAAAGGCTCGCAGGTCTGCCCGGTCAGGCGGTAGGTCAGGCGCTCTTCGTCCCAGGCCTGCACCGTTTGAAACGCCGCCTGCGGCACCCAGGTCTGCACGCCGGGCCAGCGGGCCTGCAGGGCATGGTTGCCCCCGCAGTGATCGGAATGCAGATGGGTGTTGAGGATGCGCGTCAGTCCCGCTTGCCCAAGGTGGTGGTCCAGCAATGCCACCGTGTGCGCGGCGTGCGACGAATAACCGGTGTCGATCACGGCCGCGGTGGTGCGGCCCGGGTCGACAAACACGATGTGGTTGGAAGACAACCAGTCGCGCTGCAAGACCGTCAGGTGCAGCTCGGCGAATACAGAGGGAAGTGCCGGGTACATGGACCGATTGTGACGCCGTGCGGCGCGCCTCGCAGGGGGCGATCGGGGAGGCCTCAGGGGTGTTTCAACGGTCGCTGCGCAGCTCCCGCCTCAGGATCTTGCCCACATTGCTCTTGGGCAGGTCGTCCCGGAACTCAATGATCTTGGGTCGCTTGTAGGCGGTGAAGTTGTCGCGGCAGTAGGACGCGATGTCGTCTTCGGAGATCGTGGCTCCGTCCTTCTTCACCACAAAGAGCTTGACGGTTTCGCCTGAACGCTGATCGGGGATGCCGATGGCCGCGCACTCGAGCACGCCCGGATGCAGGCTCACCACCTGTTCGATTTCCGTGGGGTACACATTGAAGCCCGACACCAGGATCATGTCCTTCTTGCGGTCGACGATGCGCACATAACCGCGCTCGTCCATGATGCCCACATCGCCGCTCTTGAAGTAGCCGTCGTCGGTCATGACCTTGGCAGTTTCGTCGGGCCGGTTCCAGTAGCCGGCCATCACCTGCGGGCCCTTGATGCAGATTTCTCCGGGCTGGCCGATGGGCACATCTCGGCCATCATCGTCGCGGATGGCGATTTCAGTGCTGGGAATGGGCAGGCCGATGGTGCCGCTGAATTCCTTGAGGTCCAGCCGGTTGGAGGTGGCCACCGGCGAGGTTTCGCTCAAGCCGTAGCCTTCCACCACCGGACAGCCGGTGATGCGCATCCACTTTTCGGCCGTGGCCTGCTGCACTGCCATGCCGCCGCCATTGCTCACCTTCAGGCCTGACCAATCGAGCTTGGCGAACTCGGGTTCGTTGGCCAGGGCGTTGAACAGCGTGTTCACCGCCGGGAACATGTTGACCTTCACGCTGCGCAGCGTGTTGATGAAACCCGGAATGTCGCGCGGGTTGGGAATGAGCAGGTTCTGTGAACCCATGCGCGCACCCATCAGGTAGCAGATGGTCAAGGCGAAGATGTGATACAGCGGCAGCGCGCAAACGATGACCAGTTGCTTGTCGCCGATTTCATCCAACTTGGGCTTGAACCAGGCCTCAGTCTGCAGCACATTGGCCGCCACATTGCGGTGCAGCAGCGTGGCACCCTTGGATACGCCGGTGGTGCCGCCGGTGTACTGCAGGAAGGCCACATCGTCGGGGGAAATGGCCGGCCGTTGCAGGGTGCGGCTGCGCCCTTCTTCCATCATCTGGCGCCAACGGGTCACGGTTCGTCCGCTGTCCAAAGGCAGCCGGTACTCGGGCACCATCTTGCGCAGGTGGCGCACCGCGAAGTTCACAAAACGGCCCTTCCACCAACCGATGAGGTCGCCCAAGCCGGTGACCACCACATGCTGCACATCGGTCTTGTCGATAGCCTCTTCCAGGGTGGAGGCGAAGTTCTCCAACACGATGATGGCCTTGGCGCCGGAATCCTTGAGCTGATGCTCCAGTTCACGTGCGGTGTAGAGCGGGTTCACGTTCACCACTGCGAAACCGGCGCGCAGGATGCCCGCGATGGCCACCATGTACTGCGGCACATTGGGCATCATGATGGCCACACGGTCGCCATGCTGGAGTCCTTTGGACTGCAGCCAAGCGCCCAGGGTCTGCGACAGTTGGTCCATCTGCCCGAAGCTCATCGTGCGTTCGAGGCAGCGAGAAGCCGTTCGGTGGGCATGGCGCCGCATCGAATCTTCCAGAATGTCCACCACCGTCAGGTGGGTCGGGATGTCCACCGTGGCGCCCACGCCGGGAGGGTAGTGTTCAAGCCAGGGGCCAGCCGCTGAGGCGGCCGGTTGCGCGGCATGGTTGGCGGGTGGGGCAAATTCGATGACGCTCACATGAACTCCGGATGCGGTTTCGGCTGCGGGTCGCTTCAGCGACCGTGCAGCCCGCGCGATGGTGGCGCGGGTGCTCCGTCCATGCCACGGTGGTTCCCCCAGGTTCCTGGCCGGACAGGACGGCGGCGCGCAGTGTAGAGCCAGGGCGCGCCGCCTTCGGTTCGCCCCCGCCGCGTCAGCTGTCGAGTTCGATCAGAAGGTGCCGGGCGTGTTCCGAACTGAGTTGCAGCAGATCGCCCACCGCCAAAAAGTCGTCGGGCAGCGCCGGGTTCTCCCAACTGTGGGCCGAATGGCGCGCCACCCGGATGGCCAGCAGCACGCTGCGCACCGAGGGGTGGGACGCATGGCGCTCGTCGCTCAGGCGGATCAGCAGTTCGGGCAGGCGCCATTCATTCATCAAGGCCTGCTGCAGGTCGTTCAACTCGATGCCCAGCACCTGGCGCTGCGCCTGGGCCGACCGCAGCCCTGGGTGTTCCTGCTGCAACTGCTGTATGCGAAGGGCCAGGCTGGGCGCATGCACCCACAGCAGCAGTTCGGCGAAGTCGTGCAGCTGCGTGGCTTGGTGCACCTGGTGGGCGTCGCCGTCCATGCGGTGCACCGAAAAACCGAGGGCGAACTGCCCGGCCCGGCGCCCGCGGCGCAGCACCTCCTGGGCGCCCCGCAGGGCGTCGGCCTGGTCCTGCAGCAGGGTTTCCAGCACCGGGAGCCCTGAAAACGCGCGGAAGAAGGGGGACACACCCATCAGCACCAGGGCTTCGGTGATGGTCTCCACCTGCACTTCGCGCCGGCTGCTGCGCTGTGTGGCTATATGCGACAGGATGCGCAGGGCCATCAGCGGGTCTTGCCCCACGCCCTTGACGATGAGTTGGGCGTCCACGCCGTCATCGCCGGCAGCATCTCGTTCGGCCAGCACCTGAATGGCCGCGGCACTTTCGGCCAGCACGGGAATCGGTTGGCGGCTGAAATGGCTCGTCCAGGCGGCCAGGCTGGACAGCGGTCGGTCCAGGTGCAGGGTGCTGGGGGCGTTCATGCGCGATGGGGCTCCTTGTCGTCTGCTTATCGGCCACAGGGCCCGCGGCTTGAGGCTTGTGGGTCGGTTGAGCGTACGCCGGGGCTGAGCGAAGGCGGCCTGGGCCTGGCCTGGCTTGTTAGGATCATGGGTTGAACTTGGAGACGCTCATGACCACCCTCGGCACGCCCTTGTCCCCTTCCGCCACCCGCGTGATGCTCCTGGGCGCCGGTGAACTGGGCAAGGAGGTGCTGATGGCCCTGCAGCGCCTGGGCGTGGAAACCATGGCGGTGGACCGCTACCAAAACGCGCCGGGTCACCAGGTGGCTCATCACGCCCACACCATCACCATGAGTGACGCGCAGCAGCTGCGCGCGCTGATCGAGCGCGAAAAGCCGATGCTGGTGGTGCCGGAAATCGAAGCCATTGCCACGACCGAACTGCAGGCGCTTGAAGCCGAAGGCGTGGTGCGGGTGGTGCCCACGGCCCGCGCCGCCCGGTTGACCATGGACCGCGAAGGCATCCGCCGTCTGGCCGCCGAAACTCTGGTTTTGGCCACCAGCCCCTATCGCTTTTGTGATTCGCTTGAGGAACTGCAGGCGGCCATTGAGGGCACCGACGGCCAAGCAGCGATTGGCTACCCCTGCATCGTCAAGCCGGTGATGAGTTCATCGGGCAAGGGGCAGAGCAAGATCGACGCACCGGCCGACGTGAAGACGGCCTGGGACTACGCCATGGCCGGTGGCCGCGTGGCCAAGGGCCGTGTGATCGTGGAAGGCTTCATCGACTTCGACTACGAAATCACCCTGCTGACGGTGCGCGCCCGTGGCGCCGACGGCACCATCCACACCCACTTCTGCGAACCCATCGGCCACAAGCAGGTCAGCGGTGATTATGTGGAAAGCTGGCAGCCCCAGCGCATGACGCCCCTGGCGCTGCAGCGCGCGCAGGCCATCGCCAAAGCGGTGACTGATGACTTGGGCCGCGGTCTACAAGGTCAGCCCGATGGCTGTGGCCTGTACGGGGTGGAGCTCTTCATCAAGGGTGACGAAGTGTGGTTCAGCGAGGTAAGCCCCCGCCCGCACGACACCGGCCTGGTGACGCTGTGCACCCAGTGGCAAAGCGAATTCGAATTGCATGCCCGCGCCATCCTGGGCTTGCCGGTGGACACCTCGCTGCGCAACCCGGGCGCCAGCGCGGTGATCTACGGCGGTGTGGATGCAGTGGGCATCTCGTTTGCTGGCGTAGACGAAGCTCTGGCCATCGAAGGCACCGACCTGCGCCTGTTCGGCAAGCCCGAGAGCTTCATCAAGCGGCGCATGGGCGTGGCCTTGGCGCGGGCGAACGACACCGATGCAGCCCGCGACAAGGCCAAACAGGCGGCTTCACGGGTCCGGCCGTTCGCGAAATAATTGAATCTGCCCAACTATTGAAACGCCACCTCGGCGAATGAGCGCAGCTTGCGCGAATGCAGCTGCCCCATGCCCGCGCGGCGCAGCAGTTCGACGGCGCGGATGCCAATGCGCAGATGCTGGTCCACGCGTTCGCGGTAGAAGGTGTTGGCCATGCCGGGCAACTTGATTTCGCCGTGCAGGGGCTTGTCGCTCACGCACAGCAAGGTGCCGTAGGGCACGCGGAAGCGAAAGCCGTTGGCGGCGATGGTGGCGCTTTCCATGTCCAGTGCCACCGCGCGGCTTTGGCTGAAACGCCGTGCCGGTGTGCTGTGCGGGCCGCGGAAGGGCAGGAGCTCCCAATTGCGGTTGTCGGTGGAGGCCACCGTGCCGGTGCGCAACACTTTTTTGAGCTCATAGCCGCTCAACTGCGTCACTTCGGCCACGGCGGTTTCCAGCGCCACCTGCACTTCGGCCAGGGCGGGAATGGGCACCCACAGCGGCAGCTCTTCGTCCAGCACATGGTCTTCGCGCACATAGCCGTGGGCCAACACATAGTCGCCCAACTGCTGCGTGTTGCGAAGCCCCGCGCAGTGGCCCAGCATCAGCCACACATGCGGGCGCAGCACGGCGATGTGGTCGCTGATGTTCTTCGCATTGGCCGGCCCCACGCCGATGTTGACCATGGTGATGCCCGAGTGGCCCGCGCGCACCAGGTGGTAGGCCGG